>JAINCL010000283.1:0-6869 GCA_036574145.1 Deferribacterales bacterium
TTTACACCTCTGATGCGGAATTCACTAAGTGCTCTGTTCATCTTCTTTGCTGCTTGTTCAAAAGTAATGGCGTAACTGATTACTTTTACCAACAGTGAATCGTAGTGTGGTATGATTTTTGCACCTGCAAAACCGTTTCCAGCATCTAACCTTATACCAAAACCTGTGGCAATTCGGTATGCCTCTATCTCCCCGGTATCCGGTAGAAAATTATTTTCTGGGTCCTCTGTTGTGACTCTACATTGGATTGCATACCCATGCTTTATTATTGAGTTTTGTGATTCGATACCTATGGTTTTATGATTTAGTGGTTCACCCTGGGCTATGAGGATTTGAGCCTGAACTATATCGATCCCTGTGATCTGTTCGGTTACTGTATGTTCCACCTGTATCCTTGGATTTACTTCAAGAAAATAATGATTACCTTGACTGTCCATAAGATATTCTACAGTTGCTGCAGAAATCAGATCAGATTCTTTACCTATTTTAATGGAGTCATTGTATAGTTTTTTAAGGGTATTTTCAGGTAAATTTATGGATGGGGCAATTTCAACAATTTTCTGGTGTCTTCTCTGAATAGAGCAATCCCTTTCGTAAAGATGGACGATGTTTCCATGCTTATCTGCAAGAAGCTGGATTTCAATATGTTTTGGATTTTCTATATATTTTTCAAGGATCAAATCGCTTTTCCCAAAAGATTTTAAAGCTTCCCGCATTGCCGATTCAAAGTTTTCTTCTAGCTCTTTCTCATTACGATTTACCCTTATACCTCTACCACCTCCACCTGCTGTGGCTTTAAGAAGTACAGGGTAACCTATATCCTTAGCTATCTTTTTTGCATCTGTTAGATCGGAAACCACACCTGTAGATCCCTCTATTGTAGGGACTCCACAGCTTTTGGCTAAATCTTTTGCCAATTTTTTATCACCAAATAGCTTCATTGTGGATGGCTTAGGTCCAACGAAGATGATACCAGATTTTTCACAAGCCTCTGCAAATTCATATGATTCAGCAAGGAATCCGTATCCCGGGTGTATTGCATCTATATTATGCCTTTTTGCTATATCGATAATTTCATCAATGTTCATATAAGCTTGTATCGGATCTAATCCCTGTCCAACAAGGTATGCTTCGTCAGCTTTGTATCTATGTAAAGAGTATTTGTCTTCTTCGGAATATATCGCTACAGTCCTTATTCCAAGCTCTGTACATGCTCTAAATATTCTGATGGCTATTTCTCCCCTATTGGCACACATCAGTTTCTTTATTTTCATATAAACCCCCGTTCTATTATTAGTAATTTTTATTATAGATATTTTTAATTGTCAATATAAAAATGTATCTTATTTGTAAACAATGTTAAAATTTTTTTTGTCGTAAGGAGATAGTTGCCTATATGAAATGTTTTGCAGATTATTTATTATTAAATGAACAGTTGTTTTATGTTTGGTGGTAAAAAATAGCTAATATTTATAGAAAAAATCAATTGATATATGATAGTTAATTGATATTATTATAATAATTGATATAGAGGTAGAGTTGGTAATTTTTGTAATTGAATAAAAAAAGGGGGCTAAGCCCCCATTAAAACTTATATCTATTTACCAAGCATCATCGCTTCTATATCTTCTTTAACGCCAGAAATCGGTTTGATATCGAAATTTTCCACCAATACTTTTGCAACATTTGGAGATAAAAATGCTGGTAGAACAGGTCCAAGTCTGATACCTTTGACACCTAAGTAAAGTAGTGCAAGTAATACACATACAGCTTTCTGTTCGTACCATGCTATGTCGTATGAAATTGGAAGTTTGTTTATATCGTCAAGCCCTAAAACCTCTTTTAATTTCAATGCTACATAGGCAAGTGAGTAAGAGTCGTTACACTGACCTGCATCAAGTACACGAGGTATACCGTTGATATCACCAAGATCCAGCATATTATACCTGAATTTAGCACATCCTGCAGTAAGTATTACTGTATCTTTTGGAAGCTGTTTTGCTACTTCTGTGTAATATTCCCTTTCTTTAAATCTGCCATCACAACCAGCCATAACGATGAATCTTTTTATAGCTCCTGAGTTGACAGCTTCAAGCACTTTATCGGCGAGCGCCATAACCTGGTCATGGGCAAACCCTATCACAATTTTTTTACCTTCGGTAGCTTTTACTCCACCTAATTCTATTGCTTTGTTGATTACTGGGGTGAAATCTTTTTCACCGTTTGCAGCTGCTGGTATATGTTTAATACCGGGCCAGCCAACAAGTCCAGTGGTGAAAACTCTATCTTTATAACTATCTTTTGGTGGAACTATACAGTTTGTGGTAAAAAGTATTGCTCCATTAAATTTATCAAACTCTTCCCTCTGATTGTGCCATGCTGTACCGTAATGACCTGCAAGGTGTTTGTATTTTTTTAGTTCTGGATAAGCGAGGGCAGGCAACATTTCACCGTGTGTATAGATATTAATCCCTTTACCTTCTGTCTGCTTCAGTAAAATCTCAAGTTCATAAAGATCATGACCTGATACCAATATTGCAGGTCCATCCTTTAATGCTGTGGAAACTTGAGTGATTTCAGGTTTCCCATATCTTGTTGTATTGGCTTTATCAAGCAATTCCATTGTTTTGACTGCAATTTCTCCAGCTTTTAGAACCAAAGATATTAGCTCATCTGCTGTAATATCATTTCTTAAGGTTTCTACAAGAGCATCTTCAGTGAATCTAAAAATTTCGTCTGACTTAAACTTTAAAACATAGGCATGGTCTGCATATGCGGCGATTCCTTTTAAACCATAGATTAAAAGCTCTTTTAGAGATCTGATATCTTCATTAGTTTCGCTCAGAACTGAAACTGCAGAAGCTTTGGCGAGCATATCCTCAATTGTGCCGTTAGTTTTCCATGTTGCTGCATCGTATGGGGCGTTTTCATTTACACCTTTTGACACTGCAATCTGTTACATTTTTTCTCTTAGTGCGATTGCCTGGTTGTTGTATTCCACAAATCTTTCAGGGTCGAAGTTTACATTAGTTATAGTTGAGAATAGACCTTCTAATAGGAAAAGATCTGCTTCTTCGCTTACTACTCCTTTTTCACGTGCAAGTTTTGTCCAGTAGGCTAACCCTTTCAAATTATAAACTAGAAGATCCTGAAGTTTTGCCACTGGTTCCTCTTTACCGCATACACCTTTTATTGTGCAGCCAATACCTTTTGCTGCTTCTGAACATTGAAAACAAAACATACTCATCTGTTACCTCCTTATTTTGTTAAAGTGAATATAGATAAAAATGGTATAAAATGATTTGACTTAAGTCAAAAAATGATATATTTTATACCATGAATAAAGAAAATGCTTTGAAAATATTTTCAAATATCTTTCTTGGTGGTTATGATAGAGAAATTATTTCTATGTTGGAACTAGCTACCGCTGTAGTTAATAAGAGAAGAAATGAGATATTTTTCATGGAAGGGGAGCCGGGTAGTAAGGTATATTTTTTGGTATCTGGTTTGGTGAAGCTTTATAAAACAAATGATGATGGTAAAGAGGCTATAATACATTTTGTCAAAAATGGTGAATTGTTCGCCGAGATACTGTTTTTTTTACATAATAGGTATCCTGTTACTGCTGTTGCACTTGAGGATTCTGTTGCATTATCGATCGATTCAAGAAAGGTAGAATTGATGATTAAAGATCATCCTGAGTTTGCGATGAAATTGATCGGAAGTCTTGCGAAGAGGATAAAATATTTTGTTAATTTGATAGAAAATCTAACCCTTTCAGATCTAACAACAAGGTTTTTAAATTACCTAAATTCTCTGGTTGAACAGAAAAAGAGTAAAGAGATTATTCTTCCGGTAAAGAAGGGTGATCTTGCAATCCTGTTGGGAGCTACTCCTGAAGCATTTTCCCGTATGTTGAAAAAATTAAAAGATGATGATGTAATAGAGATTGAGGGGAAAAGGATAATTCTTAAAAAATAAGTATCGGAGAATTAAAATATTAGAATAATCTAACACTGTTTTTTTTAGTTGATTTTACTAAATAAATGGAATATATAGTCGATATACACAATGATAAAAGCCTGCGGAGGTTGATATGGGGATTTTTAAGGATATTTATACTTTTTTAGAGAGAAAATATTTTAATTCTATTACCAAGAAACTGATGGGTAATATTTTATTTTTACTTTTATTTCAGTTTATGGTTTTTTTTGTTTTCTTCGGTTTTGTGAGGGAGTTAAAAGTTAAATTGAACTCTTTAAATATAGATCAGGCAAGCTTAAATGCAATAATGAGTGATGTAAATCTTGCATATACTTTTTTTACTATACTGTTTATTGTTGCCACTGTAACTTCAATTTTTATAATTGTATTTTTGAGGTACCTTATTTTAAACCCGATAAAGCATCTCATAAATTTTTTTAATGATGCTTGCACCGGTGAAGGTGATCTTTCAAAAGATCTTACATCAACAACCTATGATGAATTTAAAAATTTAGCTGAAAGTTTTAACTGTTTCCTATCTAAATTTAGACATATGATGACTGAAATCAGGGATGCTTCGATAGTTATAGCTACAGAAGCGGCGAAGGTAAGAAAAAATCTTGAAACTACTACAAAAGAGGCTGAAAAACAGAGTGAGCTTGCCCATGCAATATCTCTAGCAAGTAATGAAAGTAATATCGCTTTGCATGAGATAGCTAAGAATACATCCAATATCTCAGATGCGGCAAGTAAAAATATTATTTTTGCGAGGGAATCTAGGGATCAGATGAGTGATATACTGAATAGAGTGGAGGATATGAGTGGCAGGTTAAATAATTTTGTTACGACAACAAGTGTTTTGTCGGAAAATTCTGAAAAGATCATGGAGGTTCTGGGACTTATTACTGAAATATCTGAGCAGACTAACCTGCTTGCTCTGAATGCTGCAATTGAAGCGGCAAGAGCAGGGGAACATGGGAGAGGTTTTGCAGTTGTTGCGGATGAGGTTAGGAAATTAGCTGAAAAGGTTAAGGATGCCGCTCAGGATATAAGTGTTAATATAAGAATGATGATAAAAAATATCGAAGAGACTAAAGAGGGGACAGGTTTGATCTCAGAACATATGAATACAACAAAAGATGTAATAGGTAATGCTGCTACACGCTTTAACCTGTTGATTAAAGATTTTGAAAAGATTGGTGAACAGTTGATTACTATGGCTTCTGCTATAGAGGAAATATCTGCAACAAATAGCAATATAAATAATAATATATCTGAGATTAGTCATTTGAGTGAAAATACCCTGAACAACGCTAATATTTCACAGGAATCAGCCAAAAATCTCTCCAAACAGACTCAGGAGATGCAGGAGCTTGTTACAAGGTTCAAGACGGGTGAAGGTAAATTTGAATATTTACTGGAGAAGGTCGAGAAGTCTAAAAATGAAGTTGCATCTGCAATAGAGACTTTGGCAAAAAGAGGGGTAAATGTTTTTGATAAAAACTATGTAAAGATACCTAACACAAATCCACAGAAATATAAAACAAGCTATGATAACTATTTTGAAACAGAGATACAGCATCTATATGATAAGCTTATGTCCGAACTCCCCGGCACAGTATTTGCCCTAGCAGTAGATAGTAATGGTTATGCTCCAACACATTGTAGCAAATATTCAAAGAAGATGACAGGTGATTATAATATAGATCTTCTTAATAGTAGAGATAAAAGGATCTTTAACGATGTTACAGGTATTGCTGCAGCTAAAAATGAGAAAAGGTTTCTATTACAGGTATATTTAAGGGATACTGGAGAAGTTATTGGCGATCTTTCCATGCCGATATATGTAAATGGAAAACACTGGGGGGCATATAGGGTTGGCATCACTCCAGAGATGCTGGCGGATAAGAAGGTTGGTTAAGTTGATGAATGTTAAATGTTAAGTGATGAATGATGAATAGGTTGTTTTGTCGTTTTTCTCTGTGCGAAGGGTTTTTTACTCGTCATTGTTTTGGTTGAAATAATTATTTAAAAAAAATATCCTGATTTTTATAAACAAAAATATAGACAATGTTATATTTTTGTGCTATTAAGTTCAAAGTAGAAAATTGTATACAGTATACCGATTGAAAAAGGGAGTTATATATATGGCTAAAGTTTACTTCGGTTTATGGAAGGACAAACTTATCGATAATAGGGGTAAGAATATTGAAGAGTGGACTGACTCACCTATAAAGATTGATGATAAGTTTAATGGTAAGCCTATAAAAGCATTTGTTAATTGGGATGGTTTCCTTGTGTTTGATAAAGAGGCTGACATACTCAAAACCCTTGCAGATTATATGTATGAAATAAGTAGCTATGGTTGTTGTGGTAGATGTTTCCCTGGTAGAACTGGTACCAGAATAATTGCTGAAGAGTTGATGAAATTGAGGGAGAATAAAGAAGATGTTGCCTCTGTGGATATTATCAAGGAGATGTGTATATCTATAAACAGATCTGCCAAGTGTACCGTGGCACCAACATCTGTTATCCCTGTTATAAGATTTTTTGAACATTTTGTTGATTAGGTTTCCAATAATGTAAGTTCTAATTTTAAGTATGTAAGACATCTTACAGCTCCTTGTACTGCAGGTTGTCCTGCAAATGTAAAGATCCCAGAATTTATAGAGGCAATAAAAGATTATAGATTTGATGAATCTTTAAGTATTATAAGGGAAACTATGCCTTTACCAGGTGTGTGTGGTAGGGTATGTCCACATCCTTGTGAAAAGAATTGTAGAAGAGGGTTGGTGGATGAACCTGTAAATATTATGGTTTTAAAAAGAACCCCATGGGATTATGAATATTATCATCACAAAGAACCTCAGATCCCTATATATAGA
>JAINCL010000284.1:0-7273 GCA_036574145.1 Deferribacterales bacterium
TTGAAATCCACATCTTCAAGAACTTCTGATTTACTCAATTTCATGTCTTTCATAATCTCATTACTCCTTCAGTTTGTTGTTTTATTATACCAATTTTTACAACTTACACAAACTTTGAAGCACTATCCATCAAACCGATTTAAACATCAGACTTTCCAGTCATATATGTAAAATTAGAAACATTAAAACCTGAACCTTTCAGATCTTCAACAGCTTTTTCAATATCCACTGCATTACCACTCACCCTTATGACAACATCACGCTTCGACTGATCTTTAAGAAAAAATGTTGCAAGACTTACTATATTTAGATCATGGGACTTAATTATCTTTGTCATTTCAAGGAGTGCCCCAGGCTTATCATCCAATACTATACTAATCCTTGCACCCGGAATCCTCATACCCATTGCTTCTACAAACAGATCAAAAACATCTATCGCAGTTATCAAACCCAACAGCTTCCCCTTATCATCAACCACCGGCAAACCACCAATACGTTTATCTCTCAATATCAATGCAGCTTTCTCAATGGGATCATCAGGTGATACACTGATAACTTTCTTACTCATCACAGTTTCCACTGTTGTATCAGCTAATACATTATGCATTTCATAAATATCAAGTGTGCTTGCTTTAGATGGTGAAAATGTCTTTATATCCTTTTCAGTTATTATCCCCACCAATTTCCCATCTTTAACAACGGGTAATCTCCTTATTCTATTCTCTTTCATAAGGTGGAGTGCATCAAGGATCGTATCGGTTGGCTCTATAGTAATAACTTCAGTTGTCATCCAATCTTTAATTAACATGTAAACCCCCTTCTTATATTATCTCCACTTTCTACCATCGATTATTTTATTACTTTCCACATTACCTTCAAATATTTCATTAATATTTAATCCAAAACGTTTTTTAAATTTCTCTTTTAGATCTGGTGTAACTCCACTTACCCTTAAATTTATTATATCATTTTTTAAAGAATGTTCAACAAGCAATTCCCCTTTAATACCGATTTCATTACAAAATGACTCAAATTCCCAATAGTGTATGAATACCCCTTTCACTTTAACAGAACTATCAGTCCTACCAAACACCCCTTTTAGATGTTCCCCCTCATATGCAACAAGATCCCCTGTGGCAAGCCTTATAAAAGGGAGTCTGTAATCTAAAAATGTTACAACAGCCTCACCATAATCAAATAAAGGGGTACTCTCTTCGGTATTAGGATCGAGGTGCTCAATAAATATCTTCTCCTTATCTATCTGCATGAAATTGAAACCGATACCTTCAGTTGCTATCAAGCCAACCTCTGCAGTTCCATAACCTTGATAAGCATCTATACCATATCTATCTTTGAAAAATCTTCTATCATCTTCTGTCATCTTTTCCGCAATAAGATAAGCCTTTTTTAAACTACCTTTTTTACAGTGCTCCAATGTTTTCATCAAAAATGTTTTTGTTCCTATAAAACCTGTAGCTGAAAATGTATCTACTATTTCAGCAGATTTCTCTGATGTTACAGGACCAAGTGGAAATACTGGTATATTTAGATATCTACACCCCTCATCAAACATCTCACCAGCGGGTGTAATGGTATAGCCAAAACTATTTACCACTAAATCATCACTATTAAAGCCACACATCTTAAGTGCTTTGTAGAATCTATAATGATGGTAATCTTCCAGTTTTACATTATTAATCGGTCCGGGAGATTGATAAAGTTTTAAAGGTTTTACCTGAATCAAACCACCAAAAGGTGGATTCTGATTATGCAGTAAAGATAGCTCAGACTTTTTTAAAATCTTTATCTTTCTAAAATCATCATAACTTTTAACTTTTAAAAGATCCACCCCTCTTTTAAGGATAAATTCATACAAACCCCTGTTGTGGTCATATATATACTTGAAAAGTTCTAATACTTTATCAAAATCACCTATGAAAGCCATCTCTTTCGTCTCCTGTAATGCTTTACATCTCTAAAACTCTTTTTATCTGAAGATATACCTAAGTAAAACTCTTTAACATCTTCATTACTAAGCAAATAGTCTCTATCACCTTCAAGAACTATCCTTCCATTCTCCATAATATAGCCATAATTGGAGACAGATAAAGCCATATTGGCATTCTGTTCCACTAAAAGGATTGATGTCTTCTCTTTTTCGTTTAACTGTCTTATAATTTTAAATATCTCTTTAACCAGAAGGGGACTCAAACCTAATGAAGGCTCATCCATAAGAATAAGTTTCGGTTTTGCCATAAGGGCTCTACCTATGGCAAGCATCTGTTGTTCTCCACCACTCATATACCCTGCTAACTGCTTCCTTCTCTCCTTAAGTCTTGGGAAATAGCTATAGACCTTTTCTATACCTGAATTAATCTCACCTTTACCCCTCGTATACCCCCCAGCTATAAGATTCTCTTCAACAGTCAAGCCTTTAAAGACCCGTCTCCCTTCCATTACCTGAAAAATCCCACTTTTTACAATTTCGGCTGCATCTTTTTTGTCAATTCTTTCACCAAAAAATGTTATCTCCCCATCAGTTATCTCGCCATTATCAGGTCTAAGAAGTCCGGAAATCGCTTTTAAAGTCGTAGTTTTCCCGGCCCCATTTGAACCAAGTAGTGAAACAACTGAACCCTCTTTTACTTCAAGAGATAATCCCTTTAGCACAAGAATAACATCATTATATATAACTTCAATATTTTTAATTTCCAGCATATCAATCCCTTAGAAGGGGAGATGCACTCCCCTTTTATTAGTCAAGAGTAATAACTCCTGTAACAGGAACTATCTTACCATTTTTAATCTCATATATCTTTGCAGCCCTTACACCTTTATGAACATCTTTTGTAAATGTAACAGGTGGGGTAAGACCCATTGTGTTAAAATTCTTCATCGATTCAAGGCTATATTTTATAGCTTCACCAGTTATTTTACCTTTCACATTCTTAATAGCGCTGAGAAGTACATACATAGATGCAAAACCCTGAACATAGTTAACTTCCCTTTCCTGTATCGAAGGGTTGTATTTTTTATTCAGTTGTTTCAAGAACCTTATACCTTCATTATTATCTTCATCCCAGAAAGCAAATGGGCTAACACCATAAAAACCTTCAGATGCAGCACCAGCAATCTTAATAAGAGGTTTATCGAATGTCCAGTTCAGTCCAATGAATCTTGTATTCAAACCATTTTTCTTCGCATCTTTTAAAATTGTAGAAGTAGCCATATAGGTTTCTTGAATAATAGCATATTGAGCTCCAGATTTTTTCAAGTTTAACATCTGAGCAGTTGCATCAAGGGCTTTAAGATCCACCACCTGTTTATCAACAAGATTTAATCCCAGTTTTTTTGCAGCATTTTCACCATCTGGGAAAAATGGCGATCTACCAAATCCAGTGTTGTTATATATGAATGCAACATTCTTTCCACCTTTATCTTTTACGAACTTAAGAGCAGCCTCTGTCTGATCTGAATAAGATGCACCTACAAAGAAATTGTATGGTTTTTTCTTCCCATCAGCTAGATGCTCTGAGTAAGATGCTGAAACATAAGGCATCTTGTCCTCTGCAACAAACTTTGTTAACGCTTCTGTATCACCTGTACCCCAACCATGAATAGCAACAACCTTTTTCATTTTGAATTCTTTGTATGCTGCAAGTGCATTGGGTATCTTGTACCCATAATCAACAATTAACAATTCGATCTGTCTCCCATTAATTCCACCATTTTCATTAAACCATTTTACACAGTCTTTAATACCATCAGCATAAGGCTTACCTACATCTGCTGTACCACCAGACAGGTCAACAAGAGCACCAACCTTAATTGTCTCTGCGGCAAAAAGATTTAAACCCAACAACATCATAATTACTAAAAAAATCTTTCTCATATAACTTCCTCCTTTTTTATTTTCAGGAGATTTTATCACAATCTCCCCATCATCCTTAGTAAGAAAATGGCCATAGCTTCCAGTAAGCTTTTATAAGATTCCACCTTCTTGCAAGACCTTCAGGTTCAAAGAGCAAGAAGAGTATTATAACCAATCCATAAAATGCTTCCCTGATGGCAGGGAATATCTGTTCCAGTACTGGTAAATAATGAGAGAATATACCAATAATATGCCTTAATAGTTCAGGTAACACCACCATAAATATCGTACCAAAAATAGATCCCAATATCGATCCAAGTCCACCTATAATGATCATTGATAGATATTGAATAGAAACATTAATGGTAAAATGCTCCGGAGTAATAAATCTTACATAATATGCCCAGAGTGCCCCAGCTACACCTGCATAAAATGAGCTTATTGCAAAGGATAACAGTTTATAACGAAACAGATCCACACCCATCGTTTCTGCTGCGATATAATTATCCCTTATACTTACAAATGCTCTACCTATTTTAGTTCTTATTATATTTTTAGCAGCAGTAACCATTATGATTGTATAGATTAATGAAAAAAAGTAAAATCTAAAATCATTATCTATGGTATATCCAAAAAATACTGGTGCATCCACAGGCATCCCGTTAACCCCACCTGTGATTCTTTCAGCCCTTATAAAGATAAATTCCAGTATAAACTGTGCGGCAAGGGTTGCGATGGATAGGTAAAGATCCTTAAGCCTTAACGATGGTGTACCAAATATTACCCCAACCATAGATGTAATAATTGCTGCAAGTGGTATTATAATAAAAAAACCGAAGCTAAATTTACTAATCAGATAACCAGCAGCAAAAGCTCCAACACCTATGAAAGCACCATGCCCCAAAGATATAAGCCCTGTAAACCCTGTTAAAATATTAAGACCTACAGCAGCAATAACAGATATAAAAATCATATTCATTATATAAAGCAGATAACTATTGAGGAAAAATGGTAGAACAAACAACCCAATTAAAAAGCTATATATACATATTTTAGAAAATGTTGTTTGGTATATTGCCGCATCTTTTTCGTAACTTGTTTTAAAATTTCCACAATTGATATAGTTCATACCTTCTCCACCTTAACAGTACCAAATAATCCATATGGTTTTATTAAAAGAATAATGATCATGGCAACAAAAGGGAAAACATCCTTTGCCCCACCACCTATCAATGGATCTATATAACCACCAACCATATTTTCAAGTACACCGATAATAACTCCACCCACAATGGCTCCAAGAATACTATCAAGACCACCCAAAATCACCACAGGGAACACCTTTAAACCAAATTGTGAAAGATTCGTATTTATACCATTTATATTACCAATTAATATACCACCCACCGTTGAAACCACAGCTGCAATAGCCCAGGACAAAGCAAATATCTTCCTTACATCTATACCCATTGACAGAGAAGCCTGCTGATCACTGGCAACAGCCCTCATAGCCACACCAGTCTTTGTTGTCTTAAAAAATATTGTAAATATTATAAGAAAAATAGCGATTGCAATAATGGAAAAGATATAAACCACACTTATATTTAAAAACCCTATAGTAACAGGCTCATGGGGGAAAATTTCTGGATAGGTTCTTGTATCTGTCCCCCAGATTATCTGTACAATCGATTTTAAAAGCGAAGACAAACCTATTGTTAACATTATAATAGAAATTATAGGCTCTCCTATCATCTTCCGCAAAAAGATCTTTTCAATAAGAAAACCGAAGAAAAACATAAAAAGAAGAGTTATTATAAAAGCAAATACAAAGGGAACATTATACGATACAATAATGTGTAAGCAGATATATGCACCCACAAGTAAAAGCTCACCTTGAGCAAAGTTTACAATACCAGTAGATTTATATATAAGGGTAAACCCCAAAGCCACCAAAGAATATATACTGCCTATTACTATACCGGCTATTAAAATCTGTAAAAAAAATTCCATATTCACCTCATTTAACAAATCTAATTTCTATTTTTGTGGTAAACGATTTTGTCCTACCATCTTGTAATTTAATAACAGCTGTAGTTGTCACAGATCTTGCATCTGAATATAGAGCATCAAAGATATCTTTATACTTCTCTATTATAAAACCTCTTCTAACCTTTCTTGTTCGTGTAAGTTCACCATCATCGGCATCCAATTCTTTATATAAAAGGACAAATTTCTTTATTTTATGCTTATCTATCAACTGACCATTGACTTTTTTAACCTCTTTCTCAATAAGATCATAAACCTCTTTCTTTGATGACAGATCTGTATAAGTTGTATAAGCAATCTTATTATCCTCGGCCCATTTACCTGTAATCCCCATATCGATGTTGAGTATAGTTGTAACATAATCTTTCCCATCACCCAATACAACCGCCTCTTTTATAAATGGGGAAAACTTTAATTTATTCTCTATAAACTGAGGTGAAAACATTGTTCCATCGGCAAGATACATTAGATCTTTTTTTCTATCTATGACAACCAACTTACCATTCTCATCAAAATAACCAGCATCTCCTGAGTATAACCACCCATCTTTAATTGTTTCAGCAGTTGCCTTTTCGTCTTTATAATAACCTAAAAATACCGCATCACTTTTTGAAATAATCTCACCTTCTTCAGTAATCCTAACCTCTGTACCACTTATAGGCTTACCAACAGAATTAAAATCTATATCATCATCCCTATGGATACATGAGATCCCTGCAATCTCCGTCTGCCCATATATCTGCTTTAAATTTATACCCAGAGCATGGAAAAATCTAAAAGTATCTGGCCCCAAAGCAGCTCCACCTGTCATTGCAGAACGAAGATATGAAAATCCAAGTCTCTCTTTAAGTTTTCTAAAAAGCAAGATATATGCAATAAAATAGCTTATCTTCTGTAACAAATTAGGTTGTTTCTTTTCAAACTTTAAATCAGCATACTTATAACCTATAGGAAGCATTTTATTATAAATAAATCTCTTAAAAGGTGTAGAATCCATGATCTTCATATGAACCGATGATGCGATATTCTCCCAAACCCTCGGTGGTGAAAATATAATCCTTGGGCCAATCTCCTTCATATCGTTTTGAACTGTATTATGACTTTCTGGGAAATTAACTGTAAATCCAAAAATTAATGCACTTGCTATCGTCATCATCTGTTCCCCTATCCAGGGAAGTGGCAAAAATGAAACAAATTCATCATCTTCAAATTTGGGATCAGCTTCAGCAAGACTTTTAGCCATAAAAATAAGATTTTTGTGGGACAACATTGCAAGCTTTGGAAAACCTGTGGTCCCTGATGTTGTACACATTACTGCCACATCATTTTCATCAATTAGATTACACTTTTCCTCAA
>JAINCL010000285.1:0-4081 GCA_036574145.1 Deferribacterales bacterium
CCAGCAACAAAAGCTTTATCACCTTCCCCTGTCAAAATTATACATCTGATTGAATAATCATTCATGGTCGTTTCGAAAAAAACTGTTGATTCATTTATTACCTCTCTATTAAGAGCATTTAGCGACCCCTGTCTTGAAATCTTTAAAATCTTTATCCCTGCTCTAACATCCTCGATCTTCAGATACTTAAAATCCATATTAACCTCCATATGAACTAATATTCATTTAACATATAACAGTGTTAGCATATCGTTTCAAAAATGTCAATAATTTTTAAATAAAAAAATATTGATTTGAAATTTGAAGTTAATTTATTGATAAATAATAGTATTAAAAATTCATTATTGACAAAACATTTTTTTATAATTATAAACTTCACCAGGAGGCTATTATGATAAAAAGAACTATAACCATTTTAGTTTTGTTAACTTTAATGCCAATATTTTCATATGCTGTTAATCTTCAGCCGCAAGTTGAAATCAAAAATCATACTTTAATACTTAATGGATACGGCATTAGAAAAAAGATGTTTTTCTCAATATACGAATGTGGGCTTTACCTACCTTCAAAAACCAGCTCATATGAAGATGTAATAAAGGTAGACAATAAAAATATCAGATTACATTTTCTCTACAAAAAACTTACCCCTGAAGATATAAAAAAAACATTTAAAGAGGCGATAGAAAAAAATAGTCATGACAAACTGGATAGTAATACCATCCAAAAATTCTTATCTTTTTTCACATTTGATATTGTTTCAGGTGATAAAATAGATTTATATTTTGACAAAGATATATTAACTGTGTATCATAACAATAAAGCCATTGGAAGTATTGAAAACAAAATTTTATCCAAGGCAATTATAGACATCTATATAGGAGCAAACCCTATAGATGTATCATTAAAAAATAAACTTTTAGGCAACTAAAAAAAGGAGGATGCTTTATGAAAAAGTTTTTTTTGATCCTGGCAATCTCAGGATTATGTGCATCAACTGTTTTAGCTAATGGTTTCCAGATTAATGAACAAGGTGCTAAAGCCCTCGGTATGGGTGGTGCTTTTGTAGCACAGGCAGATGACCCTTCAGCTGTCTACTTCAATCCTGCTGGTATATCTTTTTTGGAAGGTAAACAGTTATCTTTAGGTCTTTCTCCAATTGCACCAAGAGCTACATTTGATAGCGATGGAAAAACTACTGCAGTTACTAAAAAAGGTGATATCGACACAGATGGTGAAAAACAAACCTTTTATATCCCAAATTTTTACTATACACAAAAAATTGGTGATAAGTTAGGTATAGGTATAGGGATCTTTTCGAATTTTGGACTGGCAACAGATTGGCCAGATGATTGGGAAAGTAGATTTACATCCACTAATGCAGAAATCGTAACATTATCTTTCAATCCAAATATCTCTTATAAATTATCTAATAAATTAAGTATTGCTGGCGGTGTAGTTATACAAAAGATGGATGTTACATTAGAAAACAGAGTAATAATTGGTGGATCATCCCCTAATTTTGCTGAAGGTCATACGAAACTAGAAGCAGATTCCACAAGTTATGGTTGGAATGTTGGTATATTATTTAAACCCACAGAAAACCTTTCATTTGGTGCTTCATACAGAAGTAAGATAAAACAGGAACTTGAAGGGACAGCAACAACTACTAAAGTATCGGATGGGAGTATACTTGATAAAGACAATGGTAAAGCTGACCTAACTCTACCAGATATAGCTTATATAGGTGTAGCATGGACTAATAAAACCTGGACATTTGAACTCGATGGACAATGGACAGGTTGGAGCAGTTACGATAAGTTAAGAGTAGATTTCGACACTGCTCATCTCACTAAAACATATATAGAAAAACCTAAACAATGGAAAGATGTATGGGCAATTAGATTTGGTACACAATATAAACTCAACGATACAGTCGCTTTAAGAGCAGGTATTATAAGGGATTATTCACCTATATCTGATGAATATCTGGATCCATTGGTTCCATCTGGTGATAGATGGCTTTATACTGCAGGTATTGGACTAAATTTTGGCAGATTAACAGTGGATCTTGCCTATAACTATCTTAAAGATGAAGATAGATACTACGATAATATAAATGGTGATATATATGCTGGTTCAATAAAAGTAGGGCATGTTACAGGGACCTTCAAAGATGTTTATGCCCACATCTTCGGTATAAATGTTAGCTACAGATTTTAAATTATAACAATGTTTCTATGCAAGCGGGGTTTTAACTCCGCTTGCCTTTAACAAAAAATATATTATAAAATAATCTATGACTCAACATACTGTAAATACACCATACATGGTAGGACCTGTCCATTTTTATACCTTTGAGCTTGATGATGGCTCATTTATAATGTTTGATACAGGTCCATTTACCCTTGAAGCTTCTAAATATATAATGGATAATTTAGATTTGAATAGGCTTAGCCATCTTTTCATTACCCATTGTCATCTTGACCATTATGGATTGTTACATTTTATCAGACAAAATAGTAAAGCAAAGATATTTATCTCCAAAAACGATTACCTTAAATATAAGCTTTTCAAAGAGAGAAAAGAGCTTTTATACAAGATACTCATAGAGGAAGGATTTCCTGAAGAGTCGATTACAAAGATAAACCAGGTTTTTGATTATTTCAAAAATATACTCCCTGATCCAGAAGCAGATATACTGGAAGATAATACAGACTTACTTACCAAACTAAATCTCAGATATATACCATGCCCTGGACACAGTCAGAGTGATATAGTATATCTTTATCAAGATTATGCTATTACCGGTGATGTTATTCTCATGGATATCTTTCAAACTCCACTTTTTGATTTAGACTTAAACAAACTAAATTGCAGATATAACAACTACAAAGCTTATATCAACACAATAGATAAGTTAATAAACATTCAAGATAAAATAATTTTACCGGGACACAACAAAAAAATTGATAGTATAAAGGTCAGAATTGAGTGGTATCTCGATAAATTATTATCGAGAATTTGTAGAATTCATCAGAAAATAATGAAAGAAACACTATACACCACTCTTATCTCATCAAATATCGATGTAAATAACGATCCGCTAACACTATATTTGAAACTTTCTGAACTCTTTTTCATGCGGGATTTCATACTTGAACCTAACCCATTGGTTAATACAATACAAAAACATAACCTGGATATCAACATTCAAAAATATCTGGAGTTCATTTATGAAGGGAAAAAATGATGACAAATTTAATAAAATCTTAAATGCTGCAATCCATATAATTGCAAATAAAGGCTTTCATGACACAAAAGTAAAAGATATTGCAAAGTTAGCAGAAGTTGCCTCAGGCACTGTATACAACTATTTCACCAATAAAGAAGAGATACTTATCTCAATAATGATAATTAAGATAAATGAATATGTCTCCAATGCAAAAAAAGAGATTATGAATGTTTCAAACCCCAAAGATATGATAAAAGTACTTGTAAAACATCATTTTACAGCTATGCAATCTAACCCGGATCTCGCCTTGGTACTCCAATTCGAATTAAGGCAACCTTCAAAAGAATTTAGAGATAAAGTAAGACATCATCTCAGAGAATATTTCAAATTCATAGAAACAATTTTAAAACAGGGGGTTGAAGAAGGGTATTTCAATAAAAATCTAAATATCTATGTGGCGAGAGAGATGTTCTTCGGAACCATCGATGAAATTGTATCAACCTGGATATATACCAAAAAAGAAACCCCTTTGACAGATCTTGTGGAAGAAGTCTCAGAGATGCTTCTCAAAGCCTTTTCTTAAATCTTCTTCTCTCCACTATTAATACAATTATGATAAGCCCCAATAACCACCAATAAGATATTCTTGTAAACAACGTTAACTGTTTATTTATAGGTAATGAGCAATTCAAAATACCGATCTCATCAATTCCAAAGGTTTTGATCACCTTACCATAGGGATCAATGCAACCAGATATCCCCGATTGTGAACTAACAAGGAAAGATCTACCAGTTTCAATAGCCCTTATTATGTTTAATGCAAAATGCTGATCCCTGCCATAATACTTA
>JAINCL010000286.1:0-2920 GCA_036574145.1 Deferribacterales bacterium
TATTATCTGATAATCTGGTTTGGCTGGGTTGGCTAATGGACCTATAAAATTGAAAATTGTAGGTGTCATTAACTCTTTTCTGATTTTTGCAACATTTTTAAGAGCTGGATGATAAAATGGTGCAAATAGAAATACGAAATTATGTTTATCAAAGAAATTTTCTGCTTCATATTTTTCAAGTTTACAAGGGATTTTCAATAGTGAAAGTATGTCAGCGGAGCCAACTTTACCGGATTGAGCAACATTACCATGTTTTATAACTGGATATCCCATAGAGGCTAAGTTTATCGAAACAGCTGTTGAGATGTTAACTGTTGATTTCCCATCACCACCAGTACCACAGGTATCTATAACTCCATTTTTTTTCTTATTAAAAGGGATCATCTCTTCCATAAGTGCCATTACTGCACCAGCTATTTCATATGATGATTCGGTTCTATGCTTCATGGAGATTAATATTGAGGCTATTTGAGCTTCAGATAATTCCCCTTTTATTATTCCAGAAAAAACCATTTTTGATTCTTCTAAAGTTAAAAAGCCGCCATTATTAACTTTTTTGACTAACTCATGCATATTAAACCTCCCTTTCGGTATATGTTAAAAAGTTTGTTATTATCTCTTTTCCATACTCACTAAGATAAGATTCTGGGTGGAACTGAACACCAAATAGCTTCAACTCTGGATATTCAAAGGACATCGGTTCATTATCGGAGGATGAATATGATGTTATATATTTATCTGGAGCCTCAACAACGAGGGAATGGTATCTCACAGCTTTGAAAGTATCAGGTAATCCCTTTAAAAGGATAGATTCTTTAACTCTTTTGATGGTTTCAACTTTCCCATGCATTATCGATTTTGCTTTTCTATAATTATATCCCAGTATATAACAGATAGATTGCATACCGAGACACACTCCGAATATAGGTTTTATCCCTTTATATTCAGCTATATATTTTAAAGATGTTCCTGCGTTGGAAGGGTTAGATGGCCCTGGTGATATGATAATCCCTTTAAATTTGTCAGGTTTTATAAACTCATCGTTCTTTATTACATAAATTTCTGCTCCAACCTTTTCGAATAGGGCTTTTAGATTATATGTAAAGGAATCATAATTATCAATTAGTAAATACATTATTTTCCTCCAGACTTTTTATTCTTTTTACTGCAGTGTTTAAAGCAGCCAATTTCTTTTCAACCTCAAAAAATTCATTTTCAGGTATACTGTCATATACAATTCCTGCACCTGCTCTAAAAATTGTTTTATTTTTATCCACAAGTGCTGAGCGGATTGTGATACATGTATCTAAATTTCCATTATAGGAGATGTAACCAGTGCAACCAGCATAAAAGCCTCTTGGTGATTTTTCATAATTATTGATTAACTCCATAGCTCTAACTTTTGGAGCACCTGTTACTGTTCCAGCTGGGAATGTTTTCATGAAAAGTTTTAATGCATTTTCTGATGGTTTCATATCTCCTGTGACTTCTGAAACGATATGTATAACATGGGAATATACTTCAGCAACAAAACTTTGAGTTACTTCCACATTGTTACAACTGGTGTAAAGATCGTTGCGGGCAAGATCAAGTAGCATTAGATGTTCGGCAACCTCTTTTTCGTCATTCAAAAGATGTTTTTTTACTTCTTCTAAATTTTCTGACACTGAATAGGTACCGGCAATCGGTTTTAAAATTGCTTTTTTCCCCACAACCTTTAAGTGTATTTCTGGTGAAGAGCCACATAAAACATAATCATCAAATTTTAGGTAAAACATATAAGGGGAGGGGTTTATGTTTCTTAATGTTCTATATAATGTGACAGGATTTATTGATCCTTTCAAGGTATATTTATTGGAAAGGACGCACTGAATTAATTCTCCATTTTCAATATCTTTTTTTATAGATTCTACATTTTGAATAAACTGCTCTTTTTCAAAATCTTTTTCGATTACTATTTCATTATCTGAGTCGAAATTATCAAAATTATATTTTAATATAATACTAGCCATTTTGTTAAGGGATTTAGTGGCTAAATCGTAATCTTTTTCAGGGTTGTTACTACATTTAACAGCTTTAGCAGCATACATCTTACCGTAATGGTTATCGAAAACATAATATTCATCAACAAACATTAATGCTAAAAGGTCAGATTTGGGATCTTCTTTTAGACGCTCTCTTAAAAAGCCAAAGTAGTTTGCCATTTCATAACCAAAATATCCAACAAAGCCACCGCAGAAGTCACCAAACAGCTTATCATTATAACCATTAAAATCTGATATCTCATGGTTTAAATAGTCAATGGGGTTCATTTCTATTTCTGTTTTTTTACCATTCTTTATTGAAAAGAGCTTTCCATTTCTGAATTTGATGATTTTGGATGGATTTATTCCAAAGAAAGAGTATCTGGAGAATGTCTTGTCAAGATTTGCACTTTCAAGTAGAAATAGGTATTTTTCATTGGAAAAATTTCTCAGAAGGGTAATAGGTGTAAAAAGATCGCCAGCGATCTCCTTATAAACTGTTACTCTGTTGTACTTTTGGGATAGTTCTAAAAACTTTTCTTTTGTTGGAAATATCATTTTAACCTCCGTTTTTTTATAACAAAAAAAAGCCGTATCTTTTCAGACACGGCTTTCGGTTTATAAAATTTAAGCCGTGCGGTTGTCCCCGCACAGCTTTATTCTTATGGGCGTGGAACAACCATCATATTAAATTAGTTGTCCACCACCAATTTTTATTTTCTATTTTAACTGTATACATATCCATACTTAATCATAATAAATTAAATTTATGAAATGTCAAGATTTTTTTTATTAGATGTAATTTGGTGAGTAGTTGATTGGTTAAGAGGCTGAGTAGTAGAGTAGTAGGTGAAAGGGATAAGGAATATTTTTATTGACAAATATTTAAATATTTA
>JAINCL010000287.1:0-17613 GCA_036574145.1 Deferribacterales bacterium
CAATGAGGAGCTTAAAGCATTATCCATTAGGCTTTATAAACTTGATCTAATGAATCAGTTTTGGACTGTTTATGAGAGGTATCGTGACCAAGACACAATCAATTTAGCGATAGAAAGGGTTTGGAAAGTTGGCAAATATGAAGATGTACTGAAAGGTTACCAGTATAATAGAGATAAAAAGCTTTTACCTTCCACTTACTGTATGGTGGTGGATGCCAATTTTAAATTGGAGAAGAGTTTTGATTGCAATTTGGTGGATCTTTGCTTCGAAACAAAAGATGATAATTACCTAAAAACAAAATTGAGTTGTCTTGCTCTACATGGTGATATAAAAAGAATTAAACAATTTGTAAAGGGGATAGGGGATAATTATACAACATTCTTTTGTCAATCTGCAGAGTATCTAATTATAAACGATTTAATAGAAACCAAAAGGTATAATCTTTTCCAAAGGTGTGACAATCTTGATAATCTGTCGGAAGAGCTTGCAAAAAGAGGGTTATGGAATAAATTACTATATTTGAGAAGTGGTATGAATGATGAAAAATCTTATTTTTATCTCGCTTATGTATATGGTGTGAAGAATGAACGAAGGCAGTTTAATAAGTATTACAATCTTGTGAAAGATAAAAATCTTAAAGATAGATTATTAAAAAGATTTAGAAGGGTGGTAAGGTGAGTAAAAAGGTTTATATTAAAACATTTGGCTGTCAGATGAATGAGTACGATTCCGAAAGGATTGTTTCTATATTTGAGATGAATGGTTTTGAATCTACAGATAACCCGGAAGAGGCAGATTTTGCCATAATCAATACATGTAGTGTAAGGGAAAAACCGAGTGAAAAGGTGAAGAGTGAAATAGGAAGGTTAAAGAGATTTAAGAAAGATAATCCTAATTTCAAAATAGGTGTGGCTGGGTGTGTGGCTCAACAGGTGGGTGAAGATCTTCTCAATGAGAACAGATTTGTCGATTTTGTTCTTGGCACTGATGGTATTCCGAGGTTAGGGGAGCTTATTTATAGAGTTGAGAATGGTGAAAGGGTTGCCATAACAGAATTTTCATCAGATGATTTTACAATACCAGTATTTGTCAGAAATAATGCTGTGACTGCTTTTGTAACCATTATGAAAGGTTGTGATAATTTCTGTAGTTATTGCATAGTTCCCCATGTGAGGGGGCGAGAAAAGAGTAGAAAACATCGTGAAATACTTGATGAAGTGAAATATCTGGTGGATAATGGTGTAAAAGAGGTTACTTTTTTGGGACAAAATGTTAATTCTTATGGAAAAAACCTTGACGAAAATATAAATTTTACACAATTTCTATATATGGCTACGAAGATTGATGGTCTGGAAAGGATAAGGTTTGTTACTTCTCATCCCAAAGATTTCGGAGATGATCTGGTGGAGTTGATGGCTACTGAAAGAAAGGTATGTGAATATCTACATTTGCCTTTGCAGGCAGGTTCTGACAATGTTTTAAAGAGGATGAATAGAAAATATACTTATGGAATATATCTGGAAAAGGTTATGAAAGCCAAGGAAAAAGTTAAAGGGCTTGTTTTATCTTCTGATTTTATTGTTGGGTTTCCGGGAGAAAGTGATGAAGATTTCGAATGTACGCTCAAAGCTATTTCTGAAATAGAATATGAGGCGATTTTCGCTTTTAAATATTCCCCAAGACCAAATACGGTATCTGCTAAAATGGTAGATGATGTCCCTGATAGTATAAAAGCTGAGAGGCTAAAGTTGTTACTTGATAGACAGAGTGATATTACCGCTAGATTGCTTAAAAATCAGGTGGGTGAGATCCAGGAGGTTTTAGTAGAAGGGGTAAGTAAAAAAGATGATAGGATTTTTTCTGGGAGAAACAGAAGAAATAGAATTGTAAATTTTATTAGTAACGGAAGGGTAAAGGTGGGTGATCTGGTTAATGTTAAAATTACTGTGGCAAAAAAGAATTCACTATTTGGTGAGGAGATATAAATCTAATGGAGGCAGTATGCTTCAATTTTATGTGAAATGTGTTATAAAAGATCCTTTGATTTCAACCTATTCTGTGATTTTAGAGAGTACTGATGGGAATTACCTTATACCTATACCGGTTGGTCCCTTTGAAGCTGAGGCGATTTATGCCCATCTATCAAGCTTATATAGACCACGACCGATGACTTATGATTTTGTAAATAACATACTTAAAGGGTTAGGTGATGTTAAAATTGTTGGTATGTACATAGATGTCTATAATAAAGGGGTGTATGAAGCTAAGCTGGCGATAGATCATTCCGGAAACATAATTAAAATAGATTGCCGCCCTTCCGATGGGATAGCTGTAACCATAAGGGCTGATGCACCTATATATATCGACGAAGATATTGCAAAAAAGAACAACTGTGTATCTAAAAATTGCCTTAGTACTATGGAGAGGATATTATTAGAGCAGCTTATTATGGATCAAGAAATGAGATATTTATAGGTGTGTGATATGAAGATTGCTCTATTACAAATGAAAGTTGAGGAAGATTATAGGAAAAATATAGAAAAGGTTGTAAACTTGGTATCTGGTGTAAGGGGTGCCATTGTGGTTTTGCCTGAGCTTTTCACCACCGGTTTTAATTATGATTATATCGGTATTTTATCAGATAATCATCATGAAGTATTATCAGAACTACCTAATGGAAATACCTATATCGGATCGATTGTTAGAAAGGTTGAAGATAAAAGGTATAATTCCTTTTTTTTAAAAAATGATAAAGGTTATGATTTCCCTTATGATAAAACGCATCTATTCCCTCTTATGGATGAAGATAAACATTTTACAGAAGGTAAAGGGCTTGCCGCATTTCGGTTAAATGGTGCTGTGTGTGGTTGCGCAATATGCTTTGATCTGAGATTTCCTGAAATGTTTAGAATATACTTTAAATCTGGGATTGAAGTTTTTTTTCTACCAGCTGAATGGCCTGCTTCAAGAAAAAATCATCTTATAACACTTGCCACAGCAAGGGCGATTGAGAACCAATCCTATATGATCTTTTGTAATGCTGTAGGTAACATCTGGGGAGAGGAGTTCCCAGGTGAGTCATCTGTAATTAATCCTTATGGTGAAGTTGAACTGAGTATGGGGGCAGAGGTGGATAAGCTTGGTATAATCGATATTGATCTGGATAAAGTTAGAGAATTTCGTAATAAGATACCTATAAAAGATTTTTTAAGAGCCGATATCTATGGACAATAAACTTCTATTAATAGGTGGTTTCCTTGGGGAAGAGGTTGAATTAATCAAGGGTTATTCTGATGTAGAAATTTTAACAATATGTGATGAAGATACCGATTGTGTGGTAAAAGAGTTTATAGACAAGGGGAGTTCGGGGGTATCGCCGATAGATTTAAGGGTAATTCTACTTCATAATTTTCAAAGGGAAGAGATCTTTAACTTTATCAATTTTTATAAATCTTTGAAACTTCCGAAACCTATATTTGCAATGATTACAGAACATTCTATAAATTGGAAAATAAAGGATCTCTTGTATCACCTTGTGCAAGAAGAGAAAGAGATTAGGGGGAGAGGTTGAAATGGTTTAAATTTTCTCGTGAAAAATATGAACCAAAAATTATCTCATATGAAGAAGTTATAGAAATGATGAAGGGTAAACATTGTCTTGTGGATTCCAGGGGTCGAAGCTCCTATGGGAGGTTCCATTTACCAGGAGCTATAAATATCCCTGATGAGGAGTTTGGGGAGCTCTGCCATCTATTACCAGAAGGTTCTGATACCCCGATAATATTTTACTGTAAAAATATTCACTGTGTACTTTCTCCTAACTCTGCTCGAAAAGCCATTACGCTTGGATATAAAAATATATATATTTTTAAAGGTGGAGTTGCAGAATGGTGTGAAAAGACCGGAACTGTAATAAATGAAGAGAAAGAATTAGGTAGGCTTGATAAAAAAAGTTTTTTAGACTTTTATAAAAATAAAAAAGACCAGATTTATCTTATTGATGTTAATGATAAATTTATCTATGATAGAGGTCATCTTAAAGGTGCCCTGAATCTACCATACGGTTATATTTTGGTAAATTACCGAAACTTACCAAAAGATAAGCCGATAATTTTTTATTGCTCATCCGGTTCAAGAAGTGAGGATATATATTATTTTTTAAAAACTACAGAGTTATTTGAAGAGGGGAGATTTTATTACTTAAGTTGTTCAGTAATTTTCGAAGATGGTAAAGCGAAGATAGTTTAATTGCTCTTTTAGTTTTAGGTTTAATAAATTATCATTTATAAAATATCTTGACTTTCAAGATGAAAATGATGATAATCGCCACATGTTTTTTGATACCATTAGCGCTGGTTTTAAAAATGGTTGTAAAATAAGTCTTAAGATGATTATCTATACATTCCCACTTTATATACTCGTGGATATTTTAAAACAGACTGGTATATTAAACATAATAGGTTCATACTGTAAGCCTTTAATGAGGTTGATAGGGTTACCTGGAGAAGCTGCTATAGGTATTATCTCTGGTATGGCGTTGAATATGTATGCTGCCATTGCTGCCCTTGTCCCCCTTAATCTAAGCACAAAAGAGATGACGATTGCAGGGTTATTTCTTGGACTGGCTCATAATCTTTTTATAGAGACAGCAGTACTAGCAAAAGCTGGAGCAAATCCATTTATGGTTCTTTTTACAAGGATTTTTGGAGCTTTTATTGTCTCGGGGGTTTTAAATATTTTATGGGTATAGATATATTATCATCTATAACATCTGCAACTATGTTGAGTGTTAAACTATTTTTTGTTATTGTTGTTTTGATGATTATTTATGAATTTTATGAAAGATCTGTATTTTTTGAACTTACGAAAAAATATGCTAAAAATCCTCTGGAGATGATAGGGATATCGACTAATGCATCCATTACAATGATTGTAGGTTTTATTTTGGGTATTACTTATGGGGCCGGTATTTTGATTAAAAATGCTATGGAAAATAAGATGAGCCATAAGGATACAGTGTTATCTGCTATCTTTTTGTCGATTTGTCATGCTGTTATAGAAGATACTCTGATTTTTGTTGCAGTGGGGGCAAACGGATTTATCTTATTTGGTATAAGGTTTTTACTGGCGATAATAGTGATTTATATATTACAGAAGGTTGTGTTTAAATAGTTATACAACAGTTACCATTTCCGGAGTCATATCAAATGATGGTACTGTTACTTCATCTGGCGATTCTTCTATTGTATAGAGGTCTGTGGAGATTAGTAGTGAACGAGCGAAAATATTATTAATCATATGACCTGATCTATAGGTTCTTATATGTCCAAAAAATCTATAACCTATTAGTGAAATATCACCCAACAGGTCCAATGCTTTATGTTTTACTAATTCATCGGGCATCCTTAAACCTTCAGGGTTTAATACCCTGTCATCATCTATTACAACAGCATTATCCATCGAGCCACCTTTGGCAAGACCAAGAGACCATAATTTTTCCACATCTTTTTTAAATCCGAAGGTTCTTGCAGGGGCAAGCTCTTTCTCAAAACTTTCCCTTGTAATATTTACGAATGCTTTTTGGCTACCGATAAATGAATTATCAAAATCTATATTGACGGTAATCTTCATAAATCTTGATGGTAACATTTCTATCATTTTACCATCTTTTTCTATAACTAATTTTCTATTCAATCTGAGATATTTTTTCTTTTGGGGAAGTATCTTTATCCCGGCTTCACGAATCATTTTAACATAAGGTAAAGAGCTACCATCAAGTATTGGGATCTCTTGACCAAAAACTTCTACAAGAGCATTATCTATACCCATTCCGTAGAGAGCGGCCATTAAATGCTCTACTGTGCTTATCGGAAAATCACCGCATTTTATAGATGTTGCAAGCTGTGTGGAATAAACATTGAAAGGTGATATTTTAACAGGATCCGAAGTGGGTATGTCTCCTCTTTTAAATCTGATACCACTGTTTCCATAGGAAGGGGATATCTTCACCGATATCTCTTTACCTGAATGTAAACCGACACCAGAAAATGTTATCTCAGAATTTAATGTTGTTTGGTAAATCTTTTCATTCATCATGTTGAAACATAAGCAAATAATATGCCATTATAGAGTGTTAGTATTATAAAGGTGTAAAAAAATTAATGTCATATAAATTGAACAGTTAAATTGTATATGTGTATTTTTTTTTATACATGGTGTGAATCAGTTAAAATTTTCAATTTCTTCAATAACATACTTTTCTAACCTTGATATATTATCTGATACCTCTTTTGACAGGGTCATATCCATATTTATATCCTTTGTTTGAATTCCGAAAAGTACGATATCTTTAGGTTTGCAATCGATAAGTTCTGCTGTGAGAAGTATATCTTTTAAACCCATTTGATGGGGTGATAGTTTCGATTCAAAGACTGTATTAATATCCTCCCCTTCAATTCTTACGACAGTGCCAGGTTCTAACCCTACATCGACAGCATCCACTATAATCAGTTTATCAGCCCATTCTATATAGTGGAGAAGGTCAAGGCCGAGTGTGCCTCCATCTATTATTTTAAGGTGTTCACTGTCATTAAATAGATTTTTAATATTATTTACAACAATTATACCTGCTCCGTCATCATTCATGAGTAGATTCCCAAGACCCAGCACAACCGTTTTTTTCATTAGCCAACCCTATTTTTATTTATAAAACTACACATTATCTTTCCAGAGATATCGATGGCACAATGTGTGCATTTTTTACAATTTTCTGGATTTACTTTTATGGTATATCCATTGATGTTTTTTAAAACACCTCCTGGGCAATTTTCGACATTTATAATGAGGGCAGATTCATTTCCGAAAAAGGTGATCATTATCCAATCGAAAAATACACCTATCTGCTTCCTCAACATACCTATTTTATAAATGTATGTCATTTTCCATAGGTAATAGGCAAATTTCCCTCTGAATTTAAGTCCGAAAAGATTTACCACAGAATTATTTTTGCCAAGAGACACGAGATATCCGAAATGAATATATCTAAAATCTTCCAGTGGTAGCCCTTCTTCCATGTTTAAAATATTCTTTACAGCCACAGCTGCCTGTTGCATAGCAAGTGGAGCAACCGGAGGAAGTATCTTCCCTTTATATTCATAGGCTGAAGAATCACCAATAACAAAGATCCCTTCCCCTTTTGAATCTAAAGGGGTTAAATTTTTGTTGATCTTAATCCTACCATCCCCTATAGTTTCGTTAGATAGGGAATTTAAAAGAGGTTGAGCTTTTACACCAGCTGTCCAAACGACGATATTTGTGTTATGGATATACTTATTACCATCTTTTGAGTACTGTATAAATCCCTCGCCTACAACTTCCACAGAGGCATTATTTATGATTTTTATCCCTTTATTAATTAGATATTCCTGTGCTTTTAGCGATTGCGTTTCATCGATGGCAGGAAGTATGTAGTTTGCATATTCAAAGATGGTGACTGTAAAGTCTTTTAAAGAGAGTTCCCTATATTCATTATTAACTTTATATTTAATAAAGTCTATAAGTTCGCATGCAAGCTCTACCCCGGTAATGCCTCCACCAATAATGGTAAAAGATAAAAGTTTTCTTCTTACATCTTCATCTTCCATAACTGCTGTTTCCAGAAGCTCAATTACTGAATATTTTAAGGATATGGCGTCTGTAATGTTTTTGTATTCAAAGCAGTGCTCTTCGGCAGATTTATTACCTCTGAAATTTGTTTGGGAACCTGTGGCGACTATTAAATAGTCGAAAGGGTAAGTACCACTATTACAGTGAATAACTTTTTTTTCTTTATCTATATTATTTACTGTATCTCTAATAAATTTAGCTCCATTTTTTACAGCAATCTCCCTTAAGGGGAAAACTATATTTTCTGGGTTTACATTACCACTTACAACTTCTGGAAGCATGGGGGTGAAAAGGGAATAGTTATTCTTATCGATTAAAATCACTTCAAACTTTTTATTGGTATATTTTTTTAATTTTGTCAGAGCGGTAAGACCTCCAAAACCGCCACCAAGTATAACGACCTTTTTCACTAAAACACCTCATATAAACATTAAACTTGTAATATAATCTAATTTTTATTATAATCAATAAAAAGTTTCGGGAGAACATATGAATCAATATTCTGAGATGATCAATAGACTCTTCAAATATTATAGTACTTATCTACATGGGAAGGAGAAAGCAATAAATCTTACCGTAATATCTTTTTTGAGTAAAGGGCATGTTCTTGTGGAGGATAACCCCGGTTTGGGTAAGACGACTCTGGCACTTGCAATAGCCAGATCCATGGGATTATCTTTCGGTAGAATTCAATGTACCAACGACCTTTTACCCACAGATGTCACAGGTCTTAATATTTTTAATAAAGAGAAAAATGAGTTTGAATTTGTAAAAGGACCGATTTTCAATAATATCGTCCTTGTGGATGAGATCAATAGAGCCACTCCGAAGACCCAGAGTGCATTGCTTGAAGCAATGGGGGAAAAACAGGTTACCGTTGAGGGTGCTACATATAAATTACCACAGCCATTTTTTATTATTGCAACCCAAAACCCTTCTGAATCATTCGGTACATTCCCTTTACCTGAGTCTCAGCTTGATAGATTTTTGATGAAGATAAGTATCGGTTACCCCAATAGGGAAGATGAACTATCTATATTGAGAGGTGGTTCATCAAGGAAGGGGATAAATGAATCACAACCGGTACTTAAGGCAGAAGAGGTTTTAAGTATCATGACTGAAATAAAAGATAGGGTGACTGTGAGTGAGAGGATTTATAATTTTATCATGGATATTGTGGAAAAGACACGTAAACATGAAAGGATACAGATAGGTTTATCCACAAGGGCTGCACTGTCTATTGTAAATGTGGCAAAAACATCTGCTTTTCTTGATGGTAGAGATTATGTAATACCTGAAGATATCCTGAATTACAGCCAATACACAATGGTCCATAGGATCGTTTTTAGAGATAGAATCGGTAATGAAGAAAAAATGAGTATTTTAAAAAGTTTGATTAAAGAGATAAAGCTACCTTATGATTAAGATAACAAAAGCTGGATGGTTATTTATAATAATTACTATCCTATTAGGTTTTGCGGCGATAAATACAAATAACAACCTTGTATTTATTGTTGTTTCTTTTATGCTGGGAGTGATGGGCGTTTCTGGATTTTTGGGGAAAGGTAATCTGGATAAGCTTAAGTTTAAAATATCCCAGCAGGGTGATCTCTTTGCCGGCGAGAAAGGGTTTATCCATCTGTTAATAGAAAATAAAAAAAGATTTTTTCCCACTGTATTGCTGAACATAAATATTTTGAATAGAGATAGATTTTTATTGTATATCGAAAGAAATGGTTTTCGGGAAATATTAATGGAGATTACCCCTACTGTAAGGGGGTATATAAGAATAGATGAAATCACGGTGAGTTCACCGTTTCCTTTTAAGTTTTTCATTAGATGGAAAAAATATAAAGTAGATCTTAAATTTATTGTGTATCCAAAACCTCTATGGATCTCTGATGGGATTGATGGGGTATCTCAGAGGGATGAAACAGATCGGAACAGAGATATAACTCTAAAGATGGAAGAGTTGAGTAATATTAGAGGGTATGCTAATGATCCTGCGAGGAGAATATTCTGGAAACAGTTTGCCAAATCGGGTAATCTTTATACGAAAGAATATACTGGTGATGAGAGTGAGATTTATGTAATAAGTTTTGAAGATATTTTAATGAAATACCAGGTTGAAGATGCTTTAAGTATCTCTACTGCTATTGTTTTAGATGCCTATAACAATAGAGGTGATATAGCTTTTCAGATAAAGGATAAACTGTATTTTCCACTCTTTTCTGAAGGGGTTAAGAAAGAGATTTTAACTTATATGGCGCTATATGGTAAATCTGAAGATTAGAATAGAAGTTTTTATAACATTACTAATTGTTGTCTCGTATATTTCAGTGATTAAGTTTGTTAATCCGTTTTTGTTGGTGGTGTTATTGTTTATAACCATATGGAATCTTTATAATGTAAAATTGAATAAAAAGGTTTACATTAATAGACATATTTTGACGTTTATTGGTCTATTATCTACTGTTTATATCTTTTATAATACTACTTTAAATTCATTTTTAAGTTCTCTACTTCAGATAGTAACTATATTTATATCGATAAAGTTAATTGAAGATAAAAGATATAGAGATTATATGCAGATCATTCTTTTATCAATATTTGTTATTACCATATCGGGGCTTTTTAATCTGGCATTGAGTTTTATAGTGTATATTGTTATTTCTATCTTTATAATTAATGCAACGGTTATTTTTCTTACAATATATGACAAAATAGGTGAAGAATATATCAACAAGAATGAATTTTATATAATCTTAAAAAGGTCAACCTTGATACCTATTCTTGCAATACCCCTCAGCATCATAATATTCATTATATTGCCAAGAACCAATACCCCATTATTTGAGTTTTTAAGTTACAGTAATAGTTCTAAAAGTGGGTTTACCAACAATATCACTCTTGGGGCTGTTTCATCTATTCAGGAAGATAACAGGATCGCATTCAGGGTGAAGATGAAAGAGATCGATCTGAAAGATCTCTATTGGCGTGGAATTGTTTTTGATCTGTATAAGGATGGTAAGTGGGAGTCGTCTAAAAATAAAGATTTTATAAATATATCAAGGTTTAAAAAAAACAGAGTTGTGGAGTATGAAGTATATCTTGAACCTACAGGGGAAAAGTATTTTCTGATGCTTGATAAACCGGTTAGTATAGAAATTGACAAACATAAGGTGAAGGTTACGGAAGATTTTGAGTTTATTTCCGATACAGAGATCACAAAGAAAAGGTATTATAAAGGTTACTCCGTTATTTCCAATTACCTTTATGATGATTTTTCTGATATAGAGAATAGTGTGGATACAACATATATCCCTGAAAATGTTAAAAGATTTGCCAAAAGGTTTTACAACAATGATCCTTTTAAGATAATATATGGTATTATGGGATTTTTTCAGAAAGATTTCAGGTATAGTTTATACAACCTACCAACAGGTAAAGATTCATTGGAACAATTTCTTTTTGAGAAAAAGGTTGGCAACTGCGAGTATTTTGCTTCGGCAATGGCATTACTCCTTAGAAGTAATGGGCTACCTTCAAGACTTGTGGGTGGTTATCTTGGTGGTTATTACAACAGAGATATAGGGTATTACCTCGTTGCCAATAAGAATGCACATGTATGGGTTGAGGTATTGATTAATGATAGGTGGTATCGTGTAGATCCAACGCCTGCAGCTTTGGAAATGTCCAGCAATAGGGGTAATCTACCATTGTTATTCAAGCTCCGTTTATACACAGATTATATAAGTTATTATTGGACTAAATTTGTTATTAATTATGATTTTAATATGCAGTTGTCTTTGGTGATGGGAGTTAAGAGCGGTTTTAAATCGATTAATTTCTCTTTTGAAAAGTGGCGGAACTATTTTTATATCATATTAACAATAATTCTCATCGCTGTATTGGTTTTATCAAAAACCAAAAAAGTGAATGATAATAATATCTATATAAAAAAGTTTTATGGGATATTGAGACAGAAAGGGGTTAATATAGATGAGTCAGATAGCTTAGTAAACAATCTGGAAAGGATAAAAGACCCGGAACTTAAAAGAGTTGCTTCTTTTTTTGTTAATGATATCAATAAAATGCTTTTTAAGGATAATAAAATAGTAAAAAATACTTTACAAAAAGATTTAAAAGATATTAAACAGTTAAAAAAATATAGATCTGAGGTGTGGTATGGATCAACAGGATGTGGCTCCAGTAAATATAAAGATTAATGATAAAGTTATAGAACATTTGATGAAATTCGGCGAACAGATTACATTCGAATCAAGCCAATTTATTTTTAAAGAAGATGAAAGTTCAGATGATGTGTATATAATCTTAGATGGTGAAGTTGAAATATTAACAACGGATTATAATAACTCTCTTATAAGAATTGCAACTCTTGATAAGGGATCTATATTTGGGGAGATGAGCATATTTCTTAAGAATAAGAGATCTGCTTCTGTAAGACCGATTAAGCAGTCAACGCTGTTAAAAATGACAAAAAAACAGTTTTTGGAGGCACTTACAAAAATACCTGCATTTACCCTTAATCTGATGAACATACTTACAACAAGATTATATACTATGAATAAAAGGTTTGTTAATCTGACCCATTATAAGGTATATGTTTCTATAGCTTATTTTTTAAAACATGAATATGTTTTAAAAAAGGTTCCTAACCCAATAAAGTTGGATCCTAAGGTTGTGGCTGAGAAGATAGGACTTTGTTTAAACGATTTCCTTAAAGGTCTTATGTTTTTTGAAAGGAAAAGAGTTATAATAAATTTAAATACTGATGATATATTAAATGTTAATTTTGGGTTAATTGCCGATAACCTCGATAAATATTTTGAAGAGTTGGTTTACCAAGAGATCTAATTTTTAGATAAAATTAAAAGGCTAAAAAATATAATGATAATCCCCAGAAGGTTTAATGAAGTTATATTTTCATGAAGTATTGTTATCCCTAAGATCGAAGCTGTGAGAGGTTCTGCAAGTGAAAGGGTCGATGCCTTTGATACATGTATTAGATGGAGCCCTCGTGAGAATAGAAAATATGATAAGGCAGTTGCGAAAAAACCTAAATGTATCATAAGTAATGAGCCTTTCAATGTCAAAATCCATTTCATATCATTGGAAAATATTACGGGCAGTAGTAGTATTGAACCACCGAGAAAAAATATTGTCATTATAAAATCTGGTTTATATTTTTTTAATAAAACTTTTGCTGAAAGCGCATACATAGCGTAGGAAAACCCAGCAGTTAGATTCAATGTTATCCCTGAAATATTAATGGTTGAGTTACTATTGCCATCTTTGTAAACTAAAAATATCAGCCCTAAAATTGAACAAATTGTTGATATATACCATATCTTTGTCGGTTTCTCCTTTAAAAAGATAAAGCCTAAAAGCCCGGCCCAGAATGGTGAACTACCGATGGCTACAACTGTTCCAATGGCTACACCAGAAAGTTTAACGCCATAAAAAAATGATAGTTGGTATCCAATAACAGTAAGAACACCTAATATAAAGAAGAGAAATAATCTTTTTCTATCAATTTCTATTTGAGAGTTATGGATGTGAGAACCGTTATTGATTATATGAATTAGTAAAAGACCTAAGCCACCAATGAGAAGCCTTGTGGCACCAATTACAGCGGATGAAACACCTTCAGGTGCAAGCCCCTGGGTTGTCCCTGTTGTACCCCATAATATGGCAGCTAAGAGAACTAATAGAGTACCTTTTTTGGAGGAAGGGGGGTTACCCATACCTGGATTACCCATGGGTAACAGATCCCCTGTCTTTAATTTTTAACTCTGTTAATAAGAGCTTCAAATTCTTGTGGGTTGCGAATGGCAAGCTCAGATAGAGCTTTGCGATCGATTTCGATGTTATTTTTCTTTAATAAGTCGATGAACTTGCTATAGCTAAGTCCATACTGACGAACTGCTGCATTGATCCTTGAGATCCATAATGCTCTGAAATCTCTCTTTTTAAGCTTTCTGCCTTTATAGGCGTAAGCTAACGCTCTTTCTCCATATTCACGAGCTTTCTTATAGACGTTATTTGCAACGCCTCTGAACCCTTTTGTGACTTTAAGCCACTTGTTTCTTCTTCTTCTGGTTTTAAAACCACCTTTTGCTCTTGGCACTTCATCCTCCTTCTAAACGTATGGTAATAGCTTCCTGATGTTGGCGCAATCAGCACCTTCCAGGATGCCAGGGCGGCGCAATGCGCGCTTTCTTTTACTGGGCTTTGAGGTGAGGATGTGCCTCAAAAAGCTCCTTTTGTACTTAATTTTACCGCTGCCTGTAACTTTAAATCTTTTTGCAGCACCCCTATGGGTTTTTACCTTTGGCATTGTTCCTCCAAACATTAATTTTTAGGTGCAATAATCATCACCTGTTGACGACCCTGCATCTCTGGTTTTTTATCTACAACGCAGAGATCAGCTAAATCTGCTACAATTCTATTGAGCAGCTCTATCCCATGTTCTCCAAACATGGTTTCCCGACCTTTAAACCTTACAACTATTTTTACTTTATTTTTATCTTCTAAAAATTTTTTCATCTGTTTAAGTTTAACTTCGTAATCATGCTCATCTATCTTGGTTCTAAGTTTTAGCTCTTTTGTTTCGATCATATTTTCCCGCTGCTTTTTCCTTGCTTCCTTCTCTTTTTTCATCTTCTCGAATTTATATTTTCCATAATCCAGTAATCTACAAACAGGAGGATTTGCATTAGGGGCAACTTCTACAAGATCGAAACCTCTTTCTTCTGCTATTTTTAATGCCTCAGCTATTGGTACTATACCAGCCTGTTTACCATCTTCGAGTACTAACCTAACCTCTTTTGCCGTTATCTCTTCGTTAATCCTTTCGTTTTCAAGAGCTTTGTCGCTTATAAATCACCTCCAAAGGTTTAATGACTTAGTATCATTAATATATTCTATTACACTAAAATATTCAGAAAAATCAAGATTATTTTTATTTTCACCATTTCTTAATCTAACTGTTAACCGATTGTTTTCCTTTTCCTGAGAACCTATAACGATCATATGTGGAATTTTGAAGAGTTGTGCCTCTCTTATTTTGTACCCTATCTTTTCATTTCTGAGATCCAGTTCCACCCTAAATCCTTTTTGCTGAAGTTGTTTTGCTATCTGTTGGCAATAGTCTGCCTGGTCATCGGAAATATTCATTATTTTTATCTGAACAGGAGCAAGCCAGAATGGGAAAGCACCAGCATAATGTTCAATTAATACACCAAAGAATCTTTCAAGGGAGCCTAATAGTGCCCTATGAACCATATACGGTCTTTTTTCTTTACCATCTCTATCAACATAGGTCATGTCGAATCGTTCTGGTAGATTAAAATCGAACTGTATAGTGGTCATCTGCCACTCTCTTCCAATGGCATCTTTGACTTTTAAATCTATTTTGGGACCGTAAAAAGCGCCACCACCTTCATCTATTTCAAAAGGTATTCCGGAAGCTTTTATTGAATTAATAAGGGAATTTGTGGCGGCAGTCCACATATTGTCATCACCAACACTTTTTTCTGGACGTGTTGCGATATAACCTTTAATCGACTCGAATCCGAAAGTTTTCCAGATCTGTAGAGAGAAGTTTAAAACCTCATTAATTTCAGATTCTATCTGGTCTTGAGCACATATTATATGAGCATCATCCTGGGTAAAGCCCCTTACTCTCAATAGTCCGTGTAATACACCAGATCTTTCATATCTATAAACTGTTCCAAGTTCTGCCCATCTAAGAGGGAGATCTCTATAGGATCTATTTTTAGATTTATAGATCATTATATGAAATGGGCAGTTCATCGGTTTGATAAAATAGTTTTGCCCTTCAATATCCATAGGGGAATACATATTTTCTGAATAAAAATCTAAATGACCAGATGTCTGCCAAAGGGTTGCTTTGCCTATGTGAGGGGTATAGAGAAGCTCATATCCATTTTTAAAATGCTCTTTCCTCCAAAACTCTTCAATTGTGGCTCTTACTTTCGCACCTTTGGGCATCCAGCATATAAGTCCTGAACCTATCTCTTCAAAAGTCCCAAAAAGTTCAAGCTCTTTACCTAATTTTCTATGATCCCTTTTCTTTGCTTCTTCAATTCTTGTGATATATTCATCTAAATCAGATTTTTTAAACCATGCAGTGCCATAAATTCTTTGTAGCATATTATTTTTCTCATCACCTCTCCAGTAGGCACCTGCTACACTCAATAATTTAAAATGTTTGATATACCCTGTTGATGGGAGATGAGGACCGCGGCATAGATCAACGAAATCCCCCTGTTTGTATAGGGAAACAACTTTTTCTCCAAGATCTTTGATAATTTCCACTTTGTAAGTTTCACCCATTTGAGAAAATTTTTCGATGGCTTCTTCTGCTGTTAACTCAAATCTCTCAATCGGGAGATCTTTTTTAGCAATTTCAGACATCTTTTCTTCAATTTTTGCCAGATCTTCATCTTTAAACGGTGTATCTGTATCAAAATCGTAATAGAAACCATCCTGGATTACAGGTCCAATTGTAACCTTGACATTGGGGAAAAGTGATTGCACTGCTTGTGCCATGAGATGTGCTGTTGAATGTCTTAATATCTCTAAACTCTCAGGATCCTTATCTGTGAGAATCACTACCTCGTCATTGTTGCTCAATTTATAGGATAAATCCACTAATTGACCATTCACTTTACCGGCAACAGCCTTTTTGAAAAACCCTTCACTAATCTTTTTTGCTAAATCGCCAACAGCTGCTCCATCTTCCAATTCTATAATGCTTTTGTCTGGTAATATAATATTCATATATTCCTCCTAAAACTTAAATTTATATTATTATACTTTTTCTGCAAAAAGTCAAACAATATTAATAAAAAATAATAGCGATATCTGGTTGTTTATGTAATATTAGCTTGAGAGTATATTAGGATGATAAATAGAAAATTTTTGTAAATTTAATCTTGACAATATTAAGATTATGCGTATATTTTTTATTAGCACTTGGCTTTTGAGACTGCTAACAATAGATAAAAGATCAAAAGGTGAAGATTATGGATCAGTTCCTCAATGAAAGGGAGCAGATTGTTTTGAAAATGATTGTTGAGGAATATATCAGGACGAGTGAACCTGTAGGGTCAAGGTATATTTCTAAATACAGTGATCTCGGTCTTAGTCCTGCTTCCATAAGAAATGTTATGAGTGATCTTGAAGACAAGAATATGATAAAACAGACATACATCTCCTCTGGTAGGATACCTTCTGATTTAGGATTTAGGTATTATGTTGAGAAGTTGATCACTTATAAGCCTTTTGATAGGGCGGTTTTTGATACAATTTTGAGAAATAAGAAAAGAAATGTAAAAACATTGTTTGAGAAGCTTACTCAGACGTTAAGTGATATGACAAATACTGTTAGTTTTGTGGTTTTTCCCAAACTGGACAATATGTATTTAAAGCATATCGAATTTATAAGGTTGAATAAAGAGAATATATTGGCTGTTATTGTTACAAAAGCAGGGATTGTTCATAATGTTATATTAGAGGTTGATCAGTCAATAAGTGATGGTGAATTGGTTGCCATTGCCAATTTTTTAAATGAACATTTTAAAGATAAGAGTTTGATGGAGTTGAAAAACTATCTGTTTGGTGAGTTGAAAAGGGATAGAGAAAGGATAGGAAACCTTTATGATAAATTGAAAAAGATTGGTTCTTCAGTGTTTCAGAACGATGAACAGGGTTATGAGGTGGTAATTCATGGGCTGAATCATATAGTGGATCAGCCAGAGTTTAAGAGGGATGTGGATAACTTGAAAAACTTGCTTGATATTTTTGAAAGTAAGCAGAAGATGTTACAGATATTAAATAAATTATCATCCCAAAATAGTGTTAAGATATTTATCGGTTCTGAAATTGGGGAGGCGATC
>JAINCL010000288.1:0-3793 GCA_036574145.1 Deferribacterales bacterium
CCTTTTTACATCTTCATTGATCTTACAGTTTGCTCCATCGAAAGCAAAAGTGGTTAGATTTTTGGCAGCTCCAAAACCACCGGGAAATACCACAGCATCGATTTCATTGATGTTAAGCTGACTCAAAGGTGCTATCTTACCTCTTGCTATTCTTGCTGATTCTACAAGAACATTTCTTGTTTCCCCTTTAGATTCTTCACCTGTGAGGTGATTAATAACATGGTACTGATTTACATCAGGTGCAAAAATAGAAAGCTCAGCGCCATATTTGTCAAGAAAATACATGGTAAGTACTGCTTCATGGATTTCACTTCCATCAAACACTCCACAACCACTTAAAACAACTGCAATTTTTTTCTTTGACATACCTTACCTCCTAAATATCATATTATTATATTATTAGCTATTTTGTGATTTTTGCAACTCTTTTTCGATTTTTTCCACTATGGCAAAACTTGTTTTGGTTCAATCGTTTAACCCTACACCGTAAAGTATGTTTCCACCTATATATAACCCCTCATTAGCATTACAAAACTGTTCTACAGCTTCAACAATCTTATAATGACTTAAGTAATATTGTGGAATTGCTTTTCCCCATCGGAATGTTTTATACATAACGGGAGTCGATTTTATCTTTAATGTTTCTTTAATATCATTATATGCCATTGTTACTAGATCTTCATCAGATTTTTCCATTACCCATCTATTTTTGTCTCCCCCCATAATAACTCTTACCATTTTATACCCATCCTTACATCTCTCGGGGAAGATAGATGAATCATAAAGTGCACCAAGGATTTTTCTATTCTCTTTATTGGGAATTAGATATCCAAAACCGTCAAGAGGATCTTCTATATCATCACCTTTGAATACAAATCCCACTACAAAAGCTGGTGCATATACTATGTTACCTAATTTTATTGATAAATCTGGGTTAAGATTATAAAGTATATTTGATAAGGTGTAAGAAGGTAAAGTACAGATTATTTTGTCAAATATAAAATCTCCTACGGAACTGTTTAAAATATATTTACTGCCAGACTTTTTTAATGAATAGATTTCAGTATTTAGATATTTATCTACATTAATTAGTTTGTTAACAAGACCTAAAATAAGATTACTTAAACCGTTCTTGTAGGATGTTAAAATTCCACCTGGACCAGCAGGTCCACTTTTTTTACTTCTTTTTTTGAACATACCTTTAAATAATCCACCATAGGTAAGTTCAAGATCTCGAATAACGGGAAAGCATGATCTTAGGCTCATCTTTTCAGGATCACCTGCAAATATTCCTGATACCATTGGTCCTATTAGATAGTCTAAAGCCTCTTCCCCTAATCTTCTTCTTGCAAAATCTGCTACAGACTCATCATCAAGCTCAGATTTTTTTATAAAAATTTCTGATAATATCCTCATCTTACCTTTAAATGTTAATAAGGATGATTTCAGAAATGCAGGAGGGTTTTCTGGTAATCTATGTAATATCCCATTGCGCATTATATATCTTTTTCTTGCAAGTTCATTACTTGGTAGTAGTTGCTCTGATAAACCAGCCATTTTTATTAGCTCTAATGTATGTGGTTTACTATCGAGGAATCCGTTGGGTCCACCCTCTATGGTAAATAGATCTTCGTGTGAAGTTACAATAGAACCACCCCACCGGATATTTTTTTCAAAAAGCTTTATGTTTATATCAAGGTTTGATCTATTTTTTAATTCTTGTAGAAGAAAAGCAGCACTAATACCTGAAATTCCACCACCCAAAACAGCAATATCCATAAATTCTCCCAGTCTTTTTATATATTATAACAGAAAATGGGTAAATTTAAAGAAAAATTTTGACCCTCTATTGTTAAAAAAAGTGGAAATCTAGAAGCTGAAAATTCAACGGTTAATGGTTAATGTTGTATGGGTGAAAATAGCAGAATTATAGTATATTATTTCAAAATAAGAATAAAAAAAACTTTATTTTTTTTGTAAATTTGATATAATGATTTCATGAATAGTGAAAAGATATTATTTGAAAATATATTTTCTGTTTTTGAAGCTGTTGATATAGGGATATGGGTATGGGATATTGATACCAATAAGATAGGTTGGTCAAGATATGCCTATACGATGTTTGGGTATGAGTCTTATTCCTTTGATGTTTCTTTTGATGTCTGGGCAAATATGGTGCATCCAAAAGATTTAGATAATGTTGTTAAAGTTATGATGAATCAGCTTGAGAATAGAGCTTCTTTCTCTGTGGAGTTTAGACTGAGATGTAAAGATGGGTCATACAAATGGATAGATGGAAGAGGAAAAGCCACCAAGTATGACTCCAATGGTAGATTTATAATGGTGGTGGGTACCTATACAGATATAACTGAAAAGAAAAGACTTGAGCAATTTGCTGAAAATAAGTTGAGGTTGTTGGAGGATGCTGAAAAGATATCCCATATAGGTTCATGGGAGCTTGACATAAAGAATAATAAGCTTTATTGGTCAGATGAAATATATAGGATATTTGAATTGGATAAAGAACAATTTGGTGCTTCTTATGAATTTTTTGTTTCCACTATTCATCCAGAAGATAGAACTAAGGTTAATGATGTATATTGGAAGTCTGTAGAAAATAAAGAACCGTATTATGTGGAACATCGTTTATTAATGCCTTATGGTAGAATAAAATATGTTATAGAAAGGGGGAGAACATTCTATGATGAAGATGGTAAGCCTGAACGTTCTGTAGGTACTGTTCAGGATATAACTGAAAAAGTATTGCTTGATGAAGCACTTAAAAGGCAGCAGGAGATCTTTAAAGCGATTTTCGATAAAGCAAATGTTGGTATTTGTCTTACAGATAGAGAGGGTAAAATAATCATATTTAACAGTTATATATCTGATTTGCTCGGTTATACTCGAGAAGAGCTGGAGGGTAAATATATAGAAGATATAACATTTCAAGGAGATTTTGAGAAGGAAAAGATTCTGATTAAAGATATTTTAGAGGGTAAAAGGGGGAGTTTTAGGCTTGAAAAAAGGTTTATAAAAAAAGATGGAAGTTTAATCTGGGTTGATTTGAGCGTTGCTCTCATCTATGATAAAAATGGAAAAGTTGAAAATGTGATTGGAGTTGTTATTGATATCAACGATAAGAAGCTTCTGGAAACAGATCTTATAGTGGCTAAGGAGCTTGCTGATCAGGCTAATCAACAGAAATCGATATTCCTTGCCACTATGTCCCATGAAATAAGAACACCACTAAATGGTATTATTGGGATAGCACAATTACTACAGATGGAGAATTTACCCCCCCATATTGTGGAATATGTAAAGCATCTTAACAATGCTTCAACCCACCTCTATGATTTAATCAACGATATATTAGATTTTTCTAAGATTGAAGCTGGTGAATTTGATATAAAATTGGAGGAGTTTTCAGTTAAAGGGCTATTGGAGAGTGTAATAGCACTATTCACTCAAAGAATTAAGGAGAAAAGACTCGATTTCTTTGCTATTATTAATCCTGAAATCCCTAATATTTTATATGGAGATCCTTATAGAATAAAACAGATATTTACTAATCTTATAAGTAACGCCATCAAATTTACTGAAAAAGGTAAGGTTGTAGTGGAATTAGATATAAAGCAAAAAAAAGATAAAGAGATTAATCTGTCTTTTAAAGTTTCTGATACTGGTATTGGCATGAATCAGGAGGAATTACATTTATTATATCAACCGTTTAAACAGGCAGATTCCGGTATAACAAGGAAATTTGGTGGTACTGGATTAGGGCTTAGTATCGTAA
>JAINCL010000289.1:0-1645 GCA_036574145.1 Deferribacterales bacterium
ATGTAACCTCTAACATACTTGTTTATGAGGGCAAAGTGTGTGCAGGAACTGTTGATAGGGATATTGCGTGCTTTACAGAGGAAGGAGAAAAGCTTTGGGAAAAAGAGGTTGATGGAATCGTTGGAGGACTCACTGTTGGTGATGGATTAATCTTTGTAACGACTGAGAATGGTGTGAAGCTTTACGCTTTAGATATAACAAATGGTGAAACAAAATGGATTTACAATGCTGGGAACATGCTATCAACACCACTCTATGTGAAGGATATGGTCGTGGTAACAACCTCAAGTGGAGAGATTCTAGCTATAAAGGATGGAAAACTTCTTTGGAGTAAACAGGTTTATGCATGTGGAGACGTTAACAGCAACTCTTACATTGCCGCTTCAGAAAAATACATATATGCATCCTCAATGCACAAGTTAAATATCCTTGATTTTAAAGGCAACGTTGTTGGAGAGTTTGAGTTTCCTGGAAATGAAGAACCTGGAAGACCTCTTGTAACGAAAGATATGGTTATTATACCTACGAAAACATCAAAGAAAGCAAATGTCTATCTTCTCTGGAAAGGGAAAGCAAAACTTAAAGAAATAAAGGTTCTTGAAAGCGGTGAGGTTTGGATGCCATCTTTATCTGCAGCTTATGGTGACATATACGTTGCTGTAAGAGTTCCTGACATGATATATAGGCTTGGAGATAACGAAAAACCAATAATAGGAAAAATAAAGGCAGAACTTTCTAACGAAACATTGAAGGTTCAAACTACCGTGAAGGATGAGAGGAGCGGGATTTATAGAGTTCTTTTATTCTACACTAAGGACTCAAAATGGAAACAGAAGGATATGACTCATAGTAGAAGATATACTGTAGAACCTGTTGGTGGATATGGGCTTAATGAGGAACCTTATGAAGTTGAAGTCCCAATCAAAGATAAAATCGAGCTTTATGTTGTTGCTATAGATAATGTTGGTAATTACGCTATCTCAGAAGTGAAGGCGTATACGTTAACTACACAATAAATAGTTTTTCATTTTTAACTACTTAACTTGTACTCAAACTCTACTTGCATTCCACAGTTTGAGCTAGCCAGGCGCTTAAAGTGGAGTTTTTTGTTTGTAACATTTAAAAAAATAAAAAATAGATAATAAGATAAATAGTAGAGGTTTAAAAATGAGTTAAAATTTAATAAAACTTTAGGCCCATATCTTAAACAGTATGTTGCTTTTTAAATACACGAACGAAGCGAACGTATGTCAAAATATAATTAATTATCCACCTATTATTAAATATGAGCCAATAGATTTTATTCCTTATTGATCCTTAAAAGTTTAGACGCCATCACAGCTGCCCCAAATCCATTATCAATATTCATAACAGCAACAGATGTGCATGAATTTAGCATAGTCATAATTGCTGCAAGTCCTTTTTCTCCTGTGCCATAGCCAATAGATGTAGGAACAGCAATTACAGGAATATCAGTTAATCCAGAAATTACCGAAGGCAAGGCACCTTCCATTCCTGCAACAACAATAATGCATTTAACATTTTCTTTTTTCATCCTTTCAACTGCCTTTATTGCTCTATGCAAGCCAGCAATCCCAACATCATATTCCTTTACAACCTCACATCCTAATTGTAATGCAATCTC
>JAINCL010000290.1:0-1276 GCA_036574145.1 Deferribacterales bacterium
GATTGTTGCAAATGATATTTCAAGAAGTGATATAGGATTTAATGTAGATGAGAATGAAGTTAAAGTTTTTTTTAGAGATGGTAGTTTATTGAATCTGCCCAAGATGTCAAAGTATGAATTGGCTAAAAATCTTCTAAGTTTAATAGCTGAAAGAGATGTATAAGAAAAGATTTTTAAAAGATGATTCTTTCTTTAGAGATGTTGTAGGGGTTGAATATATCTTAAAATCTGAGTGTAATATGTTGGATAAGCCTACAAATAAAGAAAATACTAAAGAGTTACAGATTGCAAAGCTAATTGATGAGATTTCAAAATGTGAGGATTGCATTTTATATAAAGGTAGAAAAAATGTTGTTCCTGGTGAAGGTAATTTAAATGCTGAATTAATGCTTGTTGGTGAAGGTCCAGGAGCTGATGAGGATGAGCAGGGAAGACCTTTTGTAGGGCGAGCAGGACAGCTACTAACAAAAATGATAGAAGCTATGGGTTATAAAAGGGAAGAGGTATATATAGCAAATATCGTAAAATGTAGACCTCCAAATAATAGAGCCCCTTTCGATGAGGAGGCTTTTGCTTGCATACATTATTTGAAAGAACAGATAGATATTGTTAAACCAAAGGTTATTGTATGCCTTGGAGCTACGGCAGCGAAATATCTATTGGGAACAGATAAGAGAATTAGTGAATTAAGAGGTAATTTTCTTGATTATAATGGGATAAAGGTAATGCCGACTTTTCACCCTTCATATCTACTCAGGAATCAGTCTATGAAAAAGTATGCATGGGAAGATCTGAAAAAGGTGATGGGGATTTTGGGTAAACTATAAAATTTTAAATAATTTTATTTACTTTTTTTTAAACTTCAGTTATAATTTAATTACAAACTATCTGGAGGGAAGTATGAAATTCTTTAAGTATCTTTCGATTCTAACAATTTTCTTAGTATTAGCTTGTGCTCAGCCACCAAAAGTAGATCCAGGAGCTTTGCAGATAACTCCTGCAGATCAGGAACAGGTGCAGATTCCTAAGGTTTGTGAATCTCAATATCAGGGTAAGAAATATAAAATTGCAGTTGTTGATTTTGCCAATAATACTGGATATGGGGATATGAAGGCTGTAAATACTCAAATTCAGGGACAATCTCAGACTACAACTAAATCTGCTGCTGTAGCTGGTGTAGTTGTGGGACCTGGAGCTGCAGGGGTAGGTTATGCAGGTGTATCTCAGCGTGATCATAAGTACTCTGCAGATATAAACACTTTCTATAGAGAGATTG
>JAINCL010000291.1:0-6146 GCA_036574145.1 Deferribacterales bacterium
TCAGACTCTTTCACCCTTAACTCCTCTGCATCTCTGATCTCAATGGGTGAATCAGCAAAAAGACCAAGTGTTGCTATAAGGGGAATTTCATCAATTATATTGGGAATTATATCCCCAGCAATTTTACCACCACTAAAGCGTTGGTTTTTTATATAGATATCGCCAGTAGGCTCACTTCTGTTATCGTTATAACTAAGCTCAATATTAACCCCAAATCTTCTCAAGACATCTATTAACCCAGTCCTTGTAGGATTTAGTCCTACACCTTTTACTACAATTTCAGCGTTTTCAAACATCAATGCAGACCCTATGAAAAATGCCGCAGAAGAGAAGTCCCCCGGGACAACAAATCTTTCACCTTTTATTTTAATCGGACCTTTAATGGATATTTTTTTACCCTCTATCACAATTTCAGCCCCAAGATCTTTTAACATCATCTCTGTATGATTTCTGGTGATCTCCTTTTCCAAATAAGATGTTACCCCTTCTATCTGACATCCTGCAAGTAAGACCGCACTTTTCACCTGTGCACTGTTTACTTCAGCCTCAATCTCAGCTGGGTAGATATCAGATGGTAAAATCGTCATCGGAAGATATCTATTACCACGTAGAACAATATTTGCTCCCATTCTATATAAAGGTTTTTGTACCCTATCCATAGGTCGTTTTCTTAAGGAATCATCACCTGTGAAGACAAAATACTTTTTTTGTGGTGCAAAAAGCCCTGTTAAAAGTCTTGCTGTAGTACCAGAATTTTCACAATTTATTATATTGTCAGCCTCTTTAAACTCTTTATAACCTTTTGAAACCACTTTAAACCCACTTTCTATGGGGATAAACTCCACACCCACTGCCTTCATGCCATTCATTGTAGCTAAAGTATCCCTTGAAATAAGTGGATGTATTATCTCAGAGTTACCTTCAGCCATTGCTGAAAATATAATACTCCTATGGGTTATCGATTTATCAGCTGGAACGACTACATTACCTTTTAAAGAAGCGATCTTACTAAAGGAGATCATGATTATAACCCTCTTCTTATGTTGCTTATAATCTCTATTTTATTGAAAAGATCCTTTTTCTGACCTTTTAAAATAATCTCTTTCCATTCTTCAAGTAGCTTTATATATCCATCTATCATTTCGATAACATTATTCTTATTATCCATAAATATACTTGACCACATGGCAGGATCACTACCTGCAATTCTGGTAAAATCTTTAAAACCTCCACCAGAGAATTTCAACGCTTCAGGATAGGAACAGTTAACATATTCCACAAGGGAAAAAGCTGTCAAATGGGGGAAATGGCTTACAAGGGCAAATACTTTATCATGTAGTTCTGGATCCATATATACCACACGCATACCTATATCTTCATGGAGTTTTTTCAGCGTATCGCTCAAAGAACCCCCATCATCCGTTAAGATATGTATTGCACCTTTAAGCAATTCCGGTTCGGAATTGATAAAACCAGAACTCTCTCTACCAGCAATCGGATGTCCACCACAGTATTGAAGGTCGAAATCTTTGGCAAGTTTACTCAGGCTATACTTCGTGCTACAAGCATCGGTAATCGGTACATCGCAATCGATATCTGCTAAATTAAGTATTATCTCTTTTGCAACATCTATAGGGGTAGCAATATAGATCAGGTCAAGATCTTCAGATAAAATATCTTCTATACGGTTATGTACCCTTTTAAAAACACCACTTTTTAAAGCAAGCTCAAGGGTATTTTTATCATCATCAAGGCAATATATATTATGCCCCAGAGCATTAAAAGCTTTTGCAAGTGAACCGCCAATAAGCCCTATACCGATGAAACCTATGTTCATTTTATCCATCTTATTCATCTATGGTTTTTTCAAGGGTTGCAGCAATCACCCTCACCCTTTTCATCAAAAGATCGAATTGTTCCGGCAGAATCGATTGATCACCATCACTTAAAGCCTCTTCTGGACATGGGTGAACCTCCACCATTAATCCATCAGCCCCTGCAGCAATGGCAGCCTGTGCCATCGGTAATATACAATCTGCTCTACCTGTTCCATGACTTGGATCAACTATTATAGGTAAATGGGACATACTTCTAATCACTGGAACAGCTGATAGATCCAAAAGATTTCTTGTTTCGGTATCAAAACTCCTTATACCCCTCTCACAAAGTATAATATCATAATTCCCTTCTGATGCGATATATTCCGCTGCCATTAGGAACTCCTTAATGGTTGAACATAATCCCCTTTTCAACAATATAGGAATCTTTGTTCTCCCCACCTCTTTTAAAAGTCTAAAATTTTGCATATTCCTTGCGCCGATCTGTATAATATCTGTATATTTTAACACAAGATCGATATCACGTGGGTCCATCAGCTCCGTTACCACAAGCATATCGAAATGATCCGCTACCTCACGTAAATATTTTAACCCCTCTTCACCTAAGCCCTGGAAAGCGTAAGGGGATGTTCTCGGTTTGAATGCACCACCCCTAAGAATCCTTGCTCCAGATTGATACACCTTCTCAGCTACATGATATAGCATCTCTCTACTCTCTACAGAGCATGGTCCAGCCATTATAGCTATATGTTTTCCACCTATTTTTATACCTTTGATATTTACAGTGGTCAAATCCTTTTTAAAATCTTTACTAACCAACTTAAATGGCTTTAAAATAGGGATAACTTTTTCCACAGCAGAAAAGGTTGTAAGTGGCTTATCCCTTAATGCCCTTTCATCTCCGATAGCACCGATAACTTTTCTACCATTCCATTCTGAAATATGCGTTTTAAAACCAAATTGCTCAAGCTTTAGTAAAAGATGGTCGATCTCTACATCTGTTGCATCAGGTTTAAGTACTATAATCATTAATTATCCCTTCCCAGCACTTTTTTAAGTTTATTTATGAATATCTCGTTCTCCTGTTGCGTACCTATGGAAACCCTTATATATTCTTTTAATAATGGTCCTAAGAACCTCACAATAACACCTTCTTTTAACAGTTCATCAAATACCTTTTTCCCATCACCTACATTGACAAGGATAAAGTTTGCCTGAGTCTCTATGTAATCAAGCCCCAAGTTTCGAAAAGCTTTGTAAAGATAAAGCTTACCCTCTCTATTAATCTTAATAGATCTTCTCACGAAATCTTTATCTTCGAGAGCAGCTATTGCAGCAATTTGAGCCACCATGTTTACATTAAAAGGTTGCCTTACCCTGTTTAACATATCAATTGCATCTTCATGTCCAATTGCATAACCGATCCTGAATCCAGCAAGCCCATAAGCCTTCGAAAATGTTCTCATGGTAATGAGATTAGGGTATTTCTCCATTAATTTCAGACTATTTGGGAAATCTGTAGCATCTACATACTCTATATATGCTTCATCCAAAACAACAATTGTTTCTTCTGGAATACTGTCCAAAAAATCCACCAATTCACTTTCTGTAAAGTAAACCCCTGTGGGATTGTTTGGATTGGCAAGGAATACAATCCTGGTTTTGGGCTCCACAGAAGCCTTCAGTTTTTCAAAATCTACTTTAAACCTCTCTTTTGTAGGTACCCATTTGCAATAATTCCCGTTTGCCTGTGCTATTATACCATACACCGAAAATGAAGGAGCATAAGACATAACATGCTCATCACTTTTTACAAAAGTCCTGATTGCAAGTTCTATAATCTCATTGGACCCTGTACCAAAGATAATTCTGTTTGGTGCAACATTTAAAACCCTACTTAATTCCTGTCTTAGATAATAAGCATCCCCCAATGGGTATCTATTCATCTCTTTGAGAGCCTCAGTAACAGCTTTTATAACCTTTTCAGATACCCCGAGAGGATTCTCATTGGAAGCAAGTTTCACAGCTTCTTTAACTCCAAGTTCCCTTTCCAGTTCTTTTATCGGTTTACCAGGCTGATAAGGTATAAGGCTATTTATCTTTTCGCCAGCTAATTTTTTATAATCTATCATTTTACCCCCTTTGGATAAGAACCTAATACTTTCATATAAGATACAGATTCTGCAAATTTTTCAAGAGCTTTTTTTATCTTATCATCTCTTAAATGTCCATCAATATCCACATAAAAAATATACTCCCATGCTTTTAACTTGGATGGACGAGATTCTATCTTGGTCATATTTATACCTTCTTCTGCAAAGGCTTTAAGTGCATTAAATAACGATCCTGACCTATGGGTAACACTAAAAAGAAGAGATGTTTTATCATTCCCCGTTGGTTCAGGCTCGAAATTCCCTATAACAAGAAAACGTGTAAAATTGTTTGCCATATCCTCAATATTTCTATGGATTATCTTCAAATTGTACTCAACCTCTGCCATCTCCGAAGAGATTGCTGCTATGGTCTCATCTTTTGAAGCGATCTCTGCAGCTTTAGCTGTGGATTCAACTTCCACCACAGGGATATGACTTAAATGTTCACTGATCCATTTCCTGCATTGTGCAATTGCATGTGGATGGGAATATACCCTTTTCACATCCTCCATCTTACCGGAAAGATTCATAAGATGGTGAGATACCTCAAGAAAAATCTCCCCGCAAATCTTTAAATTGGATTGACTAAACATATCAAGGGTATGATTTACTACCCCTTCCAGTGAATTCTCAATCGGTACAACTCCATAATCACATCTCTTTTTTTCAACATCCTCGAAAACTTCAGGGATACTTCTGCATGGTATAAGCTTTGCGGATAATCCAAACTGTTTTAATGCAGCAAGATTTGTAAACGTCCCCTGAGGACCCAAATAAGCAACCTTCTGAATCTCCTCAAGGGAAAGTGAGGCAGATATAATCTCCCTAAAAACATTTCTAAGAGCATCATTTGGGAAAGGTCCCAGATTTTTCGCTTTTAAACGTTCATAAATAGCCTTTTCCCTTGATGGAACATATAATGGCGCATTTTTAGCTTTTTTAATATTTCCTATTTCGATAACAAGTTTTGCCCTTTTATTCAAAAGGTCTAAAATGGTATCATCGATTTCATCAATCTCTTTTCTTAAAATATCCAGCTTATCCATACCCTTATGTATCAAAATGTTAAAAAATATTCAACATCTTTTTTATCTTAATTAACATAATCTTATTATAAAGGTTTATAAAGATATGAATTTAATTATCTATTCATACCATAACTACCTATTAAAGGGACAAAAATCACAGGCAGTAGCAACTCTTTTGAAATTTTACCATCCTTTTTCATAATTTTTAGAATATTTTGAGAAAGATAATCTCCCACAGGTGCAATCAATACCCCTTCCTCAGATAGTTGGCTCATAAGTGGTGGTGGGATATCTGGTGCAGCAGCAGTCACAATGACTCTATCAAAAGGTGCATACTCTTCTAAGCCTTCTGTTCCGTCTTTAACAAAAACTTTAATATTTTTTATCTCTAATATGTCAAACCTTCTTTTAGCCTCTTCTGCCAACTCAGGTATTCTTTCAATGGTATAAACCTCTTTAGATAATTTTGACAGTATTGCAGCTTGATAGCCAAAACCTGTCCCAATTTCAAGAACCTTTTCATCACCCTTTAGATTAAGCATCTCTGTCATGTATGCCACAACATAAGGTTGAGATATCGTTTGTCCATTACCTATGGGGAGAGCAGTATCAGAGTAGACATCATCTTTTAAATGATCCGGCACAAAAAGTTCTCTTGGGATTTCACCCATAACATGAAGGACATTCTCATCCTTAATCCCTCTACCTTTTAGCTGTTTTTCCACCATCGATTTTCTTTGCTTAACATACAGGGGATCTGAAACGTACATAATCTCACCACTTGACTATACTAATTATAATTTCGATTGCTATAAGTATTATTATAACTGTTTCTAAAAATGCCGAATGTAAGTGATTCTGTTCATTGGAAAGCATTGTCAATAGATCCTGAATAATCTCCATCTTTTTGTTTAATATCTCCACCCTTGGCTTTATATCAAGATAATTGGAAACAGCCTCATAAATTTTTTCTAAATCTGAAAATTCCCAGAAAAATTCAGGTGTATCCAAAAAGCCCAAATTGAGATAGATCTCTGTTCTCTCCAAAAAAATTCTTCCCCTTTCTTTTGAAATTTCACTTTTTGATAGCGTAATCTTACCTTTAAGACTCAATTCATAAGGTATAA
>JAINCL010000292.1:0-1769 GCA_036574145.1 Deferribacterales bacterium
AGATGAATCTATAAGGTTAAGCTTATTAAAATAAGCTTGTGAAATCTGAAAAGTTTTAACCCCCAACTTATAATTGCCGGTATATTTATTCATATCTATATACCCAAAATGCTCCAAAGTGGTGAGAAGTTTATTAACATTACTTTTAGTTAAATTAAGCCTAGCACTTATCTCTGTTACACTTACCTCACCTTCAGCATCACCAAGAAACTCAAGTATATCTAATGCATTATCCACAGCCTGTACCGAATATTCTGATTTATCTCTTCTCATTTTTTACTCCCAAACAATTTTATAACCGTATTTTATATTATAATCAGTTTTAATATATGTCAATAATAAAGATTTATATTTTTTCACTTTTTCTTAAAAATAGTCTTTAACTCTTTTACAATATACTCCATATGAGTTAACATCGCATTATATGCTTTTTCAGGATCTTTTTCAACAATAGCATTAAAAATATCTGTATGCTGCTTAAAAAGTTCAGCATGGCTTTCTGGATTTTTATACATCCTTGACCTTACTTCGTAACTAACCTTCTCGATCCAATAAAAAAGATTTTTCATTAGATGTATAAGCATTACATTATTGGTAGCATTTGATATCTCTAAATGAAAATTAGCATCGGAAAGATGACCTATCTCACCGCGCTCTTTTGCTACATACATTTCATTTAAAAACTGTTTCATCTTATTGATCTCTTCCTCACTTCGCCTTTCAGCAGCCGTATATGATGCCCAAGTTTCCAATATTTTCCTGATCTCCATAAGATCAAATATCGCCTCATCTCTCTTTACAAACTCTTCTATTGCAGCATCCAATATACCATTTGTAATGGTCTTTACATACGTTCCACCACCCTGTACCTGATAAAGAAAACCTTGAGCTTCCAATTTCTGGATAGCCTCTCGAAGCGATGTTCTGCTAACTCCCATCTCCAAAGCAAGTTCTCTCTCAGGCGGTAACTTATCTCCAGGCTTTAACTTACCAGTAAGAATCAACGACTTGACCTGATTATATACTTCATCACTGATCTTTTTAGGTTTTATCTTCTGAAACATATACCTCTCTTTGGTAGTATCAATTCTTTATTTTAACATATTCTTTTTATTACAATAAAATTAACCATTTTGCAATAAATTTATTGACAAATTTACAAAAATATGTAATATGGTCATACCAATATCTTATGAGGTGCCAAATGAACAGCTTGCTTTTAAAAAAATTCATAGAAAAATCGACCCTTGTATCCAACGGAAATTTTTTTATAAAAAAAGAGCAGATAAACGATCTTTTAAATAAAGAGGATTTCGATTTTATCGCATTGCCATCTTTTAACATTTATAAAGGTTGTACTATTGATGAAAAAGGTATAAATAGATCTCTAATTGAAGCTGATTCGGCAATAGCTGAAACAGGAACCGTTATCCTTAAAAGTAAAAGTGAAAAGATAAGACTCGCCTCTTCCCTGTGTGAAGAACTAAATATCCTTTTAAAACAGAATTTAATTTTAGAAAAACTGGAAGATGCCGAAATGATACTAAAAGAGTCTGTTCAAAATCAATCAAACTATATAGCTTTTATAACCGGCGCCAGTAGAACAGCAGACATAGAAAGGGTTCTCACAATAGGGGTTCATGGTCCAGTAAGGATGAATGTATATATTTTGGAAGATTAGGGGTAAAATATGAATTTAGAAAAAAGAATTACAGATAGTTTAAATGATAAAACTTTATACAACAATTTAAAAAACTTCTCATCAGCAT
>JAINCL010000293.1:0-2981 GCA_036574145.1 Deferribacterales bacterium
TGCTGGAAAATGGTTTATACTTTTCAGCCACCCAGCAGATTTTACACCAGTTTGTACAACTGAGTTCTTTGCATTTCAAAAACGCTACGATGATTTTAAAGCATTAAACTGTGAACTTATAGGACTAAGTGTAGACCAAGTATTCTCCCATATTAAATGGGAAGAGTGGATCAAGGAAAAATTAGGAGTTGAAATTCAGTTTCCTATTATAGCAGATACTGGAGCAGTAGCTAATAAATTAGGATTGGTTCACCCTGGTAAAGGTACAAATACTGTACGCGCTGTATTTGTTGTAGATGATAATGGTAAAATAAGAATTATTTTATATTATCCTCAGGAATTAGGGAGAAATATGGATGAAATTTTAAGAGCTGTTAAAGCTATGCAGTTCTCTGATAAACACGCTGTTGCAATGCCAGCAGGTTGGCCAAACAATGAATTAATAGGTGACAAAGTAATAATACCACCAGCTAAAGATGTTAAAACTGCACAAGATCGTCTGGCAAAAGCTAAAAATGGAGAATTTGAATGTTATGACTGGTGGATGTGTTATAAAAAAATATAAAAAATAACTTCTCTAAAGAGGGTAACATATGTTACCCTCTTTTTTATTTACCCTCTTGATCTTTAGAATATTTTTCTTTATTAATTTCTCAGGAGGCTGTATGTTATCAACCATTACTATAAAGACAACTACACGAGAAGAATTTATAGATATTACCAATGAAATTATCAAAACAATTAAAGACCTTAAAATCAATAATGGAATCTGTTGCATATATTCACCTCATACTACATCTGCCATAACAATAAATGAAGGAGCAGATCCATCTGTAAAAAAAGATATAGTAAACACACTAAAAAAACTTATCCCTTATTCAGATGAATATACCCATTTAGAGGGTAATTCAGATAGCCACATAAAAACCACCCTTGTAGGTCCTTCAACAACAATAATAATCGATAACGGGAAACCTCTACTTGGAACATGGCAAAAAATATTCTTTTGTGAATTTGATGGCCCAAGAACAAGAAAAATATACCTCAAAATAATTACTGGCTAAACCATCTCAACCCACTTATCCACTTAACTACCCACCACTCTACTAATCAACCCTACCCTTTCAAACAAATAAGCCCTTTCAGATACCAGCCTTCAGGAAAATATACAGATATAGGATGATCGGGAGATTGGCTCATTATATCAATAATCTGTAATTCCACACCAGCATCAAAAGCAGCATCAGAAACTATCTTCTGAAAAAGATTGAGATCAACTCCACCTGAACATGAAAATGTCAACAAAATCCCATTCTTTCTTAATAACTTTAAAGCCAAAAGATTTATATCTTTATAAGCCCTTGAAGCCTTGTTAATAAAGGATACAGTCGGAGCAAATTTTGGTGGATCAAGCACTATTAAATCAAACTGCCTACCCATATCCCTGAATCTCCTCAATTCCTCAAAAACATTTCCCTGTAGAATCTCATGATTTTCATAGGGTAAATTATTTAGGCTGACATGTTTTCTACATTGCTCCAATGCCAAAACTGAACTATCAATCGATATAACTTTTTTTGCTCCTCCTAAAAGTGCATTAATAGTAAACCCACCGGTATAACAGAAACAATCTAATACCTCTCTACCTTCAGCCAAATCCCTCATTTTATATCTATTCACCCTCTGATCAAGGTAATATCCTGTCTTATGCCCATGAATCGGATCCACTAAATATTTCAACCCATTATCCTCAAAAAAAATATATTGATTCGGTAAATCCCCCCACAATAATCCATTTATGGCATGTAATCCTTCAATTTCTCTAACATCGGCATCCGAACGTTCATAAACGCATTTAGGTGATATCTCCTCAATTAAAATCTCAACCAATATATTTTTCCATAACTCTGACCCAACAAATAAAGATTGAATAACAACAGCTTCACCATATTTATCCGCTATAAAACCTGGAAGTCCATCAGATTCTGAATTGATAATTCTGTATCCATTTGTAATCTTATCTAAATTCATTATTTTCCTTTTCTCTATCGCTCTTCTAACCTTATCGACAAAAAAATTTTTATCTATTTCAACATCTTCAAAAGACCACACCCTTGCCCTGATTTGAGAGTTTGGTGAGTATGCTGCCCTGGCCAAAAATTTACCATCATTAGAAAAAAGATCAACAGTGTCTCCATCATTAGGTTCACCCCAAACTCTATCCACAGCACCACTGAAAATCCATGGATGGTATTTCAAAACAGTTTTTTCTCTCCCTTTTTTTAACGTAATCTTCATACTTTCATCCTTTTGAATAATATTATTTATTAAAACTAACTGAGAGATAACATATTGTCAATATGATTATTTTATAAAAATTCTTATTTAAGAATATATTTATTAAAAAAACAATTGACAAATATTATTCAATCTCTTATATAGGATTATAATTAAAAATTAGGAGGAACATATGAAAAAATTATTAATTTTAGTCTCTTTCTTAGGGATAGCTTCTTTTGCTTTTGCTAACCCTCCAACTATCGATCTTTCAAAAGCTTTTAATGTAGCCAATCCTACTAAAAAAGCTGTTCAGTTCCCACATGCTGTTCATCAGAAAAATAATCAGTGTACCGATTGCCATATGGATGCTAAAGGTGGCAAAAAATTAAAAGCTGCAAACGGTAGCGAACTTGTGATTAAGAAAATAAAAGGTACAAATCACGCAGTACATAAAGATTTTTGCTGGCCATGTCACGAGAAAAAGCAGGTTAAAGCTGGAAAATCTTGTAATACTTGCCACAAATAAATTGGCTGGGGCTATTAAGCCCCATTTTTTTTATCTATATTAATCGACAGGCCTTTTATCTTATCCAATTGTCTCTCTACAGCCGGATCAGATAGCCATTTTATAGCCTCTTCAAGAAAAAATACAGCATTCCTTAATTGTTCACCATTGTTCTCATTAATGTATCTATTCATGG
>JAINCL010000294.1:0-4184 GCA_036574145.1 Deferribacterales bacterium
GTTCTTGATAAAGACCAAAAGTTGGAATTTGTATAAGAGAGGGTTAAAATGGGTATAAGAAAATATAAACCAACATCTGCAGGCGTAAGATTTAGAGCCAATGATGATTACTCAGATGTAACTACAGATACCCCTGAAAAGTCGTTACTCGTTAGAATTAACAAAAAAGGTGGTAGAAACAATTTTGGAAGGATAACAGTAAGACATCAAGGTGGTGGTAATAAGAGATTATATAGGATTATCGATTTTAAAAGGGATAAAGATTCTATCCCTGCAAAGGTTAAAACCATTGAGTATGATCCAAACAGAAGTGCAAGGATTGCACTACTTGCATATGCTGATGGTGAAAAAAGATATATTATAGCTCCACTTGGTTTAAAAGTGGGGGATGTTGTTCAAAGTGGTAATGATGCTGATATAAAAATCGGTAATTCAATGCAACTTAAAAATATTCCTGTGGGTACTGTTATCCACAATGTAGAATTGAGACCAGGTAAGGGTGGGCAACTTGCTCGTTCTGCAGGTACATATGCACAGCTTTTATCAAAAGAGGGTGAATACTGTCACCTCCGTTTACCTTCTGGTGAGATAAGACTTGTTAGATCTGAGTGTAAAGCTACAATTGGTCAGGTAAGTAACCCTGATCACGAAAATGTAGTGATCGGTAAAGCTGGTAAGTCAAGGTGGTTGGGTATTAGACCAACGGTTAGAGGTACTGCTATGAACCCTGTTGATCACCCACATGGTGGTGGTGAAGGTAGGACAAAGGGTGGAAGACATCCTGTTACACCTTGGGGTATGCCAACCAAAGGTTATAAAACCAGGAAGAAGAATAAACCTTCTAACAAGTATATTGTCACTAAAAGGAAATAAAGGAGGTAAGTGTGCCTAGATCATTAAAGAAAGGACCATTTATAGATGCTCATCTACTGAAAAAAGTAGAGGCTGCTAAGCAAACTGGGGATAAGAAGGTGATTAAAACCTGGTCAAGAAGAAGTACTATAATTCCTGATATGATTGGGATGACTTTTGCTGTTCATAATGGTCAAAAGTTTATTCCAGTGTATGTAACTGAGAATATGGTCGGACATAAGCTTGGTGAATTTTCTTTAACAAGAACATTCCGTGGCCATAAGAAAGATGATAAAAAAGTAATAAAATAGAGATTGGAGTAGAATATGATATCTAAGGCTGTTGCCAGATATGTTAGAGTGTCTCCAAGGAAAGCAAGATTGGTTGCAGACATTGTCAGAGGTAAAAATGTAGAAGAAGCTATGGCAATGTTAAAATTTACAACTAAGAAGGCTGCTCAGGAGATATATAAAACATTAAAATCTGCAGTTGCAAACGCAGAGGAAAATAAGTCTATTAGAAATGTAAATGAACTTAGACTTGTCGAAGTAAAAATAGATGGTGGACCATTTTATAAGAGATATATGCCTAGAGCTTATGGTAGAGCTTCTTTGATAAAAAGAAGAACAAGTCATATTACCATAGTGCTTGGTGAATAGTTGGAGGTGGTTAGTGGGTCAGAAAGCTCATCCAATCGGTTTAAGAATCGGTATTAATAAAAACTGGAAGTCAATTTGGTATGCAAATAAGAGAGACTACAGGAAAAATTTGTCTGAGGATATAAAGATTAGAAAATATCTTAAATCTAAACTGTCTCAGGCTGGTATATCTTCAATTGATATTGAACGTATGGGTCAGAAAATGAGGATAAATCTTAATTCAAGTAGACCTGGGATTGTTATAGGTAAGAAAGGTGCTGAAATAGATAAATTAAAGGCTGATCTTAAGGCATATACAGATGCAGATGTCCAGATCAATATCAGAGAGGTTAAGAAACCAGAGATAGATGCTAATTTAATTGCTGAAAATATTGCTCTTCAGATTGAAAGAAGGGTTGCATTTAGAAGAGCAATGAAAAAAGCAGTTGTGCAAGCACTTAAGTCAGGTGCGTTGGGTATTAAGGTATCCTGTTCAGGTAGACTTGCAGGAGCAGATATGGCAAGAACTGAATGGTATATTAAAGGTAGAGTACCACTTCAGACATTAAGAGCTGATATAGATTATGGTACTGCTGATGCTATGACAACCTATGGTATTATAGGTGTAAAGGTTTGGGTATTTAAGGGTGAAACCTTAGAAGAAAAAAACAAAAATGCTACAGAGGTAGAATAATATGTTAATGCCGAGTAGAACTAAATATAGAAAACAGTTTAAAGGAAGAATCAGGGGTAAAGCTACCAAGGGTAATACTATTGCTTTTGGAGAATATGGACTTCAATCGCAAGAGAAAGGTAAGCTCACAAGTAGGCAGATAGAGGCTGCAAGGATTGCTATAAACAGGTACATTAGAAGAGGTGGTAATCTGTATATAAGGATTTTCCCTCATAAACCTATTACTAAAAGACCAGCTGAAACGAGGATGGGTAAAGGTAAAGGTGCGGTGGAATACTATGTTGCTTGTGTAAAAGAGGGAACTATGCTTTATGAGCTTAAAGGTGTTACTGAAGAGATGGCAAGAGAAGCATTTAGACTTGCAAGCCATAAGCTCCCTGTTAAGTGTAAATTTGTTAAGAAAGAAGTAGCAAAATCTGTAGAAGGAGAAGCACAATGAAAGCTGCTGAATTGAGAAAAATGACACCTTCTGAATTGATAAAAAAAGAGGGTGAGCTTAGAGAGGAGCTTTTCAGGTTAAAGTTTAAACTTTCTACTGCTGATCTTGAAGATACAAGCAAAATTGGAAAAGTTAAAAGAGATATTGCTCGTATAAAGACGATTTTGAAAGAAAAAGAGAACGAGGGTTAGTATGGAAAGGAATATGAGAAAAGTTCGTAAGGGGAAAGTTGTCAGCGATAAAATGGATAAGACTGTTGTTGTTAGAGTTGAGACAATGAAAATGCACCCTAAATACCATAAATTTGTTAAAAAAGGGAAAAAATATGTTGCCCACGATGAAAATAATGAATGTAAGATCGGAGATATCGTGGAGATAATGGAAACGAGACCACTTAGTAAAACTAAACGTTGGAGAGTGGTCAGAGTTATCGAAAGACCAGTTGGTCTAAACTAATTAGCAGTAGGAGTAGGATATGATACAGGTGCAAACAAGATTGAGAGTTGCTGATAACTCGGGTGCAAAAGAGTTAATGTGTATAAAGGTTCTTGGTGGTTCTAAAAGGAAGTATGGTAGCTTAGGTGATATTATTGTGTGTAGCGTTAAAGATGCTATTCCTGATGGTAATGTTAAGAAAGGTGATGTTGTTAAAGCTGTTATTGTAAGAACAAAGAAAGAGAAAAGAAGAGCTGATGGTACTTACATTAGATTTGACGACAATGCTGCTGTTATACTTAATAAAAACCTTGAACCGATAGGTACAAGGGTTTTTGGTCCAGTTGCAAGAGATCTTAGGGCTAAAGGTTTCCTTAAGATAATCTCTATGGCGCCTGAAGTGTTATAGGGGGAATATGATGGTTAAATTTAAATTGAAAAAAGATGACCCAATAGTTGTTACAGTTGGTAAAGATAAAGGTAAGAAATCTAAGATATTGAAAGTTTTAAAAGATGAGAATAAGGTTATCGCTGAAGGTGTAAGAGTAGTTAAAAGACATATGAAACCAAGCCAGTTGAATCCAGATGGTGGTATAATCGAGAAAGAGATGCCAATTGATATCTCTAATGTTATGTATTTATGCCCTAAGTGTAATAAAGGGGTAAGGCTTGGTGTTAAAGTCCTTGAGGATGGAAGCAAAAAGAGACATTACAAAAAATGTGGCTAAATTGTAGATAAAGATTAGAGGTGCTGTCCATGTCAGAGTAGAAGGAAAAAGATAAAAAAGAGGTAGTTCCCTAACTTATGAAAAAATTTGGTTATAAGAATATAATGCAAGTTCCTAAGATTGAGAAAGTTGTAGTAAATATGAGGCTTGGTGAGGCTGTTGCTAACCCTAAAGTGATTGAACATGCTGTTAACGATATGGCTTTGATTACAGGTCAAAAGCCTATTGTTACAAAGGCTAAAAAGTCTAAAGCGAGCTTTAAATTGAGAGAAGGGATCCCGATAGGCTGTAAAGTTACATTAAGAAAAGAGATGGCATTCAACTTTTTGAATAGACTTATGAATATCGCTTTGGCAAGGGTTAGAGACTTTGCTGGAGTTAACCCTAATTCTTTCGAT
>JAINCL010000295.1:0-1670 GCA_036574145.1 Deferribacterales bacterium
TCAATTTCAGAAGGTTCTTCCTTTACAAACTCAATAATTTTATCCAGCAAAATATCAACATTCCTCCCATGAGAAGCACTTATAGAAATAAAATCATCTATGCCAAGTTTATAAAAATCAGCAACATTTACTTCCCTCTCATCACTATCTATTTTGTTAACTACAACTATTACATTACTCCCCTTCTCCCTAAGCATATTAAACACAATCTCATCTAAAGGGTGTAAACCCTCTTTCCCATCGAGCAGAAAAATCACAAGATCTATCTCTTCAAGTGCTGCAAAAAACTGTCTATGCATCTCTTTTTTTATAATATCCTCTTTTAAGTCAAACCCCGGGGTATCGAGCACTAAAAATTTCTTCCCTTCCCAACTACAAACTGTTTCCAATATATCCCGAGTAACCCCCGGCATATCATCAGTAATAGCTATCCTTTTCTGGGCAAACCTATTAAAAAGGGTAGATTTACCAACATTAGGTCTTCCTATAATTCCAACCCTTAACATATCGATTCCATAACATTTAATGTTTTTTCTATCCTTGCAATTATATCATCTTTATAAAGCAATGTACATATCTTATCTAGATCTGGACCTTTAGTAGTACCTGTAATACCAACCCGTATTGTCATGAAAAGAGCTTTCCCCTTTGCACCAGTAATCTTTTGAACAGAAGAAGTGATCTCTTTATAAATATCAGTATCTATTTCTTGAAATTTAGATAATTCATTTATAAAGTGTGTGAGAACATCCCTTGATGTTGGTAATCTTAAAATCTCTAACGCTTCATTATCAAGACTATCAGGATAACTTTGATATATTTTAATCCAATCATTTGCATCTGTGAGTAGCTCTATTTTATCTTTAATACTATAAATCATATCCTTTAATCTATCAGAATATTTTTTTAAAAAATTATCATTAAGGTCTAAAAATGGAACAACTCTCTCAGTAAGATAATCTTTAGGTAGATTTCTTATATAATAACCGTTCATCCATTTCAATTTACCAAAATCGAAAACAGCTGGGCTTTTAGATACATTATCCAGTCTAAAAAGTGAAATGGTCTCCTCTTTTGTAAGGATCTCTTTACCATCAGGTGCTGACCAGCTTAAAAGTGTTAAATAATTAAAAAGAGCCTCTGGAAGATACCCTTTTTCTTTAAACTGATTTAATGACGTATCACCATGTCGTTTACTGAGTTTTGAGTGATCAGGTCCAAGGATCATCGGGATATGTGCAAACTGAGGTATATCAAAACCGAGAGCTTCATAAATAAGTACCTGTTTCGGTGTATTGCTTAGGTGGTCATCTCCCCGAATAACATGGGATATTTTCATTAAAGCATCATCTATAACAACTGCAAAATTATATACAGGAACACCATCAGGTCTTACAATAACAAAATCTCCAAATACATTTGTTGGGAAATGCACCTCACCCTTTATTATATCTTTTACAACTACAATCTTATCATCCACCTTGAATCTAATGGATGGTTTAATCCCTTTTGATTTGAGCTCATTTTTCTCAGCTTCACTTAAATGAAGACATTTACGATTATAAATAGGCTGCTCACCTCTTGCTAACGCTTTTTCTTTAGCAGCCTCCAATTCATACTTACTACAATAACATTCATAAGCATAACCTTTTTCTAATAGGATATCTGTA
>JAINCL010000035.1:0-4002 GCA_036574145.1 Deferribacterales bacterium
TATCTGAAGATTTTCCTATGCCTCCTGTGGTTGTTTCTTATAATTATAAGGATAAAGAGAGGTTAAGAGACATTTTTTTAAATATGCATAAAGATGAAGAGGGGAGAAAGATATTAAGAAAAATTAATATAGATAAATTCGTAGTTATTACTAAAGATAGATATAATATTATTAAAAAAATGAAATTGGTTCTTGATGAGCATTTTAAAAATGAATCTTCCGAGATCTTTTAGAAACCGTTTTACTCTTTTATTAAATATTTTTATACTTATACTCTTTATTATAGGGATTACACTGGCTTATAATGTTCAAAAACAGGTTATAAAAGATGAGATTATTAATATTACTAAATTGAAACATACTGTACTTGAAAAAAGCCTATCAGAGGCGATAATATATGAAGATATATATACAATTTATCAGGTTACTGAAACAATCCTGTCAAATTCAGAATTATATTCTAATGTATATATTTTTGAAAAAAAGGATGTTTTCATAATCGATGGTAAAGGTACTAAAAGTTATCCGGAATCTTTTATTGGGGAACGGTTTTATGTTATGGACTTAAAGTTAAGTAATAATATAGTAGGGAAAATTGTTTTTGAAATAAATGAACGCTTTATTGGTAATAAGCTTCACAATAGCTTAAAATTATTAATTCTTGTTCATATTATAGCTTATATTTTAGTTGTATTAATGTTGAGAAGATTTATAGTTGCACTTTTAAGACCTTTTTCTAAACTTGTCGATGTTCTTGAAAATGTAAATTCTCTGGAAAATATTGATGAAAAAATTACAATTCAAAGTAATGATCCCAAGGAGATAGTGAAATTAAAATCTGTTTTGGTGGCATTGGCTGAAAATCTAAAAAAACAATTACAGATGAATGTTGAAAAGGAAAAGGAGATTTTAAAGAAGGATAAAGTTGCTTCATTGGGTATGATGGCGGCAGGGCTTGCACATCATCCCAAAAATCCTATTATGACCATAAAATTGTTAATTGATACTTTGAAGGATGAGATTAAAAGTAATGAGGGTGAAAAAGATGTAGAGGTTATAAAAACTGAATTACAAAAGATGTTAAATGTTATAAATGAATTTATGAATCTATATAAATCTGACAATATAATTATTGTTAATGTAAAGTTAGTTGATATTTTAGATAAATTATATCAAAATTTCAAATATCATGAAAAATTAAACTTAATCTTTTCAAGGGATGAAACTATTATAAAAACTGATTCCAATAAGATACTGTTAATTTTTGAAAATTTAGTTTTAAATTCAATAGAAGCTGGTGCTAAAAATGTTTATATAAATGTTGTAAAACTTGTTAATAAGCTACACATAGAAGTTATTGATGATGGAAGTGGGATAGATAAGGATAAAATAGATAAGATATTTTTGCCTTTTTTTACAACCAAGGTGTATGGGACAGGCTTAGGTCTTACATATGTCCAGAATCTTGCCCATTTACTTAATATGGATATATTTATTGATAAAGAGTATGGAAATGGTGCAAAATTTGTGTTAGTATATAAATATGAAGAGAAGAATATTAATAATTGATGATGACGAATCGCTTTGCTATAGTTTAAAAAGAGTTCTATCTATTGAATATTCTGTTTTAACAGCCCATAATTCTGATGAAGCATTTAAAATACTAAAAGAAGAACTGTTTGATTTGATCCTTATAGATTATAGGCTCGGTTCTAATGATGGGATTGAGGTTTTAGGTGAAATAAAAAAATTGTACCCTGATACCCCTGTTATAATGATGACGGCATATGGAACAAACAATACTCTAATAAATTCTGTTAGGGTAGGAGCAGAAGATTTTATCTTTAAACCAGTTGATGCCTTGGAGCTAAAAAGATTGATTGCAAAATATATTGCTAATGAAGATGAAAGTTGTGGAGCTGAAGGGGTAGATATTAGAAAAGATTATTTAGAGGATTCGTTCATAGGTGTATCTAAGGAGATTAAAGATATATTAAAACTTGTGGCTACTATATCTTATACAGATTCCCCTGTTCTCATCACTGGAGAAAGTGGGACAGGAAAGGAGCTAATGGCGAATCTTATTCAATCAAATAGTAAGAGAAGTGATAAACCATATATTGTAATAAATTGTGCTGCTATTCCTTTTGAACTTCTGGAAAGTGAGCTATTTGGATATGAGAAAGGGGCTTTTAGTGGGGCTTATAAATCAAAACCTGGTAAGTTTGAATTGGCGGATACAGGAACTATTTTTCTGGATGAAATTGGTGATCTACCTTATAAATTACAATCTAAGCTTTTAAGGGTTTTACAGGATGGTATGGTTGAAAAGCTTGGTTCAACAAATTCCAAAAAAGTTGATGTGAGGATAATTGCTGCTACAAACAGAGAACTCGAGCAGTTGGTTTCTGATGGTAAGTTTAGGTTAGATCTATTTTATAGGTTAAATGTAATAAATATACATATTCCACCATTAAGAGACAGAAAAGAGGATATTGTGCACCTTACACATTATTTTGTGAATAGATATTCTAAAGATTTAAATAAAGATATTAGGTGCATTAAAAAAAGTGTTATTGAAAAACTTGAAAATCATAAATGGTTGGGGAATGTAAGAGAACTTCAAAATGTCATTAAGAAGGCTGTTATTTTAGCTAAAAGTAGCTGTATAAATGATGAAGCTATAAATTTTTTAAATGTTTCCGAAAAGCAGAATGGGTATGAAAATTTAGTTGAGTGGGTATTTGAGAAATTTCCTGAAAACACTTTGATAAGTTTTATTGAATATTCAGAAGAGATGATTATAAGAAAAGCTTTACAGTTGACAGGTTATAGTAAAACAAAAACTGCAGAAAGACTCGGAATTTCGAGAGTGACCCTTAATGAGAAGTTGAAAAAGTATAATTTGAATGATAACTAAACATAATATTGGAATTTATACCTTTTCAGTAGCTTATCAGCCATGGATTATGGTGGGCTATGTATTAAAATGGTATAAGGTGGATTAGATTGTAATGGAGAGTTACCGTTGTTTGTATTTATCGATGATGTGTTATACTGTCATAAATTTTTTCGAAAGCTTACAAAACGGAAATCTTTACTTTTGCATCTAACTTCTCACATCTCTTTCACCTGTATTTAATATAACTTTCAAATATAACAACTACGCTCATATAATAGATTAAGCTTGACTTTTTGATGATAAAACATTATAAAGACCGTTACGTCCCCGTAGCTCAGCAGGATAGAGCAACAGATTCCTAATCTGTAGGTCGCACGTTCGAATCGTGTCGGGGACGTTTTTTATTTAACTATTTCAAAAGTTTCTATAGATTTGATATAGTTGATAGCCTCTTTTGCGATCTTTGTTGATAAAATTCTAACTGATGTTTCTTTATTATTTGTCAATGCAGCATTTGTATAATTATGACTACCTATATACACAATTTTTTCATCTATAATTGTTAACTTTGCATGTAATTTTCTAAAAGGTGAATCATATCTAACAATTATTCCATGTTTCTCGAGATCTTTACCTGTTAAATAGTTAACTTCGTTGGTAATTTCATCTTTGTCAGATTGTTCCATTACCACATATATCTCTACACCCCTATCTTTTGCTCTTATAAGAGATTGTTTTAATTCGGTTGCTTTATTTTTTCGATCTGTTTTGAAATAGAATATGGCGATGTAGATATTTTTTTCACTGTTTTCTATATCTTTTATAATTGAATCTATAAATTGATAATCAGATAAAAAGATAATATCATTGCTTGATTTTACGTAACTATTAAACCAAAATGAAATAATTGTTACAAAAATGAATAATATTAGTATATATTTAATTGTTGATCGATTCAATAATTTTTGTATAAAGTTCATCTCTACCTCTTTTGGTAATTGAAGAGAAGATTATTGAATTTTCTTCTGAAATCATAGGATTTTTTTTAAGTTCTCTAAGCCTATTGGCTATTTCATTATTAGAAAGTTTATCTGATTTGG
>JAINCL010000296.1:0-2587 GCA_036574145.1 Deferribacterales bacterium
AGACCTGAAACGATGCTTGGTGATACCGCAATTGCCGTTCACCCAGATGATGATAGATACAAAAATCTTATTGGCAAAACGGCGATTTTACCTATACTAAACAGAGAAATACCTATCATTGCAGATGAATATGTAAGTATCGATTTCGGAACAGGCGCATTAAAAGTAACACCAGCTCACGACCCAAACGACTTCCTTTTGGGTAAAAAACATAATCTACCAGAAATAAATATATTTGATGAAAATGGTATAATAAATGAAAATGGTGGGAAATATTGCGGAAAAGATAGATTTGAAGCAAGAAAATTAATTGTTGAAGAGCTTGAATCTTTAAATCTTTTAAATGCTATCCATAAACATGTACATAAAGTTGGTGGATGTTATCGTTGTAAAACAGTCGTTGAACCAAGAATCTCTATGCAATGGTTTGTCAAAATAAAACCTCTTGCCGAAGAAGCAATAAAAGCTGTTGAAAGAGGTGATATCAAAATTTTTCCAACCACATGGGAAAAAACCTACTACGAATGGATGTACAACATCAGAGATTGGTGTATATCACGACAGATATGGTGGGGGCATAGAATACCTGTTTGGTACTGCAAGGATTGTGGACATAAGACAGTTGAAATCGAAGACCCAACATGTTGCGAAAAGTGTAATTCGAAAAATATCGAACAGGATAATGATGTACTTGATACATGGTTCTCTTCTGCCCTCTGGCCATTTTCCACCATGGGATGGCCTGAAAAGAATAAAACCATTGAGAAATTCTACCCCACAAGCTGTTTAGTAACAGGGTTCGATATCCTTTTCTTCTGGGTAGCAAGAATGATAATGATGGGACTAAAATTTATGGGGAAAGAACCATTCAAACATGTCTATATCCATGCCCTTGTAAGGGATCAATATGGTCAAAAAATGAGTAAATCTAAAGGTAATGTTATAGATCCACTTGTAATCATTGATAAATATGGGGCTGATCCTTTTAGATTTACCCTAGCATCCCTTGCTGCTCAAGGTAGGGATATAAAACTATCTGAGGATAGAATAGAAGGGTATCGTAACTTCTTAAATAAAATTTGGAACGCCTCAAGATTTATATTTATGAACCTCGGAGATTATAAACCAAAATCTCCAGATCTTTCAAAGCTAAACATAGAAGATAAGTGGATTATCTCAAAGATCTCTAAAACAGCTAAAGAAGTTGCTAAAGCTATTGAGACATATAATTTTAACGAAGCCGCCCTCGAAATATACCATTTCTTCTGGCTTACATTTTGCGATTGGTATATCGAATTTATAAAACAAAGAATATTTAAAAATGAAAATAAAGAAGCTGCCCTTGATACAGCAATATATGTTTTAGAAAAATCATTAATAATTTTACACCCTTTTATGCCTTTTGTCACTGAATATATATATAAAATGCTAGATAAGAAAGAAAGTATAATGCTTGAAACATACCCTAATGATATACCTATTTTTGAAGATGAAGAGAATGAAGTGGAAACCATAATAGAATTCATCTCCCTTGTAAGAACCATTAGGGGTGAATACAACATATCTCCTGCCGCTAAATTAAAAGTATTCGTTAAAGCATCGGATATTAATAAGTACAATTTGATAAAAGAGAAGGAAACCTTAATCTCAACATTAGCAAAAACAGATTCCATTGAATTGACAAAAGTAGATATAAAAAATTCTGCAGTAAATGTTTCAAGCAGCTTTACAATATACTTACCTCTGGAAGGCATTATAGATATAGCTGCTGAAATAAAGCGTTTACAAAAAGAGAAAGCTGCTCTTGAAAAGGATTATAATATCTATAACGGTAAATTGAATAATGATGGGTACCTCAAAAAAGCTCCTGCAGATGTTATTGAGAAGGATAAAGAGAAGCTTATAGAAATCGTTTCCAAACTTGAAAAGGTTAATGAGACCCTAAAGAGGTTTGAACATTAATATGCTACCATTTAAATCCCATCTTATAGATAGACTCATTGAACTTGCACTGGAAGAAGATATCGGTAGAGGTGATGTTTCCACCATGTCCATATCAGAATATGTAGGGAAAGGTGAATTTCAATTTGGTGCAAAAGAGGCATTTATTCTGTGTGGAACAGAGATCGCAAGAAAGGTATTCGAAAAAATCGATCCTGAGATAAAAGTTGAATTTTACAGAAAAGATGGCGATAAAATATTAAAAGGTGAAAAATTTGGCTCTGTGATAGGAAAAGTCGGATCAATATTAACAGGCGAAAGGACAGCTTTAAATTTTTTACAGAGACTTTCAGGCATCTCCACAAATACTAAAAAATATGTGGACTTATTAAAAGATTCCAAAATAAAGATTATAGATACCCGTAAAACCACTCCTGGACATAGAATTTTAGAAAAATATGCTGTAGCTGTAGGTGGAGGTGGTAACCATAGGTTTGGACTTTTTGATGGAATTATGTTAAAAGATAACCATATAGATGCTGTAGGTGGTATAAAAAAAGCTGTTGAGATTGCCAGATCCTATTCTCCCATAACCATAAAAATAGAAGTTGAGGCAAGAAATATTGAAGATGTAACAGAAGCTCTT
>JAINCL010000297.1:0-2095 GCA_036574145.1 Deferribacterales bacterium
TACATCCATTTGTACCTATAGAGAGAATTGTTCTACCGGGATAAAAATGATAAAGGGGCTTTTTTTCAATGGGATCTATATTAAGTGAGGTAACCTCCCCATAGGAAGTTTGATAAAGTACACCAGAGATATTTTTTCTGATCATACATATACCGCACCCACCATCTCTTATAACACAATGATGGGGACATAATTGACATTGCACGGTATTGTTACTTTTTTTTATATAATATCTTGCCTCTATCATCTATCTCTTAAAATTACATACTCCGCCAAAAATTCAAGGGCATCTTTATATACATTATCAGGCATCTCTTTCAAAAAACCTTTAGCTTTTAATGTATAGCTATCAACAAACTTTTCAGCTTTATCTTTTATATTGTATCTCTTCATCAGATCTATTATATAATAAATATCATCTTCAGTCGGCTCAGAAACAAAAATTTCCTTAACTTTTTCAAGTTCATCTTTACTTACCAGATCCCTTAAAAGTATCATCGGTAAAGTCATCTTACCTTCTTTTAAATCGGTACCAGGTTTTTTCCCGGTCACCATTTGATCCCCAAGGTAATCAAGTATATCATCACTCATCTGGAAAGAGAGACCTACAATTTTACCAAACTCTCTAAGTGAAGAAAGATGCTGTTCACTACATCCACTAACTATACCACCGATTTCGCAACATGCTGAAAAGAGTACGGCAGTTTTAGAATATATTATCTTCTCATAATCTTTAAAATCAAGATCAAAATTCGCCGTCTTAACAAGTTGAAAAACTTCACCTTCACTCATTGTCTTGGCAGCATTGGCAAGTATCATCTGAACTCTACCATCACCATCCTTTACAAGATTAACAAAAGCTCTCGAATATAGGAAATCACCACAAAGTACAGTTATATCGTTACCAAAAACCTGGTTTGCACTTGGTCTCCCTCTTCTATATTTTGCACCATCTATCACATCATCATGGAGAAGTGTAGCAGTGTGAATATATTCCACAACACCGCTTAAAACCACATCCCTTAAACCATCATACCCAAACAAACCTGATGTGAGAAACATAAAAACAGGCCTAAGCCTTTTCCCACCACTGTCAAACACATAATAAGCAACTTCATTAACCATTTCAACATCTGAATCGAGATTTCTTCTCAATTCCTTCTCCAATTCTTCCAGTTTACCTTTTACTAAATCATTCACTCTAACAATATCCATCAATCTCCTCTAAAAAATCTATTGAAATTAGTTTTTATTATTGTATTATAAAAAAATCTTTTTGTAAAATAAAAATTTAAAATTAAAATTGTGGTGGTATAATGGATCTTAATAATTTTGAAAATAGTTCGTACTTCTTTTTTAAGCTTATAGATGGTTTGAACCTCTCTAAAAACAGAGATACAGTTGTTTTTGATGCTTCATTTACAGAATTATTGATTCCCGAATATCTATACAAAAAATATAACTATAATAAAATATATTACCTCTCAAATGAAATGCAGATGAAAGATGATACAATATTACCAGTTAAAATTGAATATAATACTGCTCGGTCCATAATGAAAAAAAAATCCGATCTCTTCATATCATTAGGTGGAACTCTTAGATTTCAACCTTTGTACGATATGGTTCATGCAATTCACAGTAATTTAAATGTTGGGGGGAGATACTATCTTGCTGTTTACCCAGATATATATGATACTTCAGGTAGAGATATATTAAACGGATTGAGCCTTATTTCAGAATTTCCCGTAAAAGAAAAATTAAATAGATGGCAAATAACATTAAAAAATGCATTAAGCAATATATTCATGAGGGTAGACACTGAGCAGGTTATAACTCAGGCGGAATCTCAACATGTAATAAACTTTTTCAATTTAGATAATGTGAAAAAAACTATTTTCAAAGAATATGATGTGGAAAAATTTTTTCTACCCATAAAACATTTAACAGTTGACTATATGATAAGCTGGAATATCATAAAAGGTATAAAGATATAAAATCAGGAGGAAACTATGGAATTCATCTCTACAGATAAAGCACCAAAAGCAATAGGCCCATACTCTCAAGCTGTGAAATGTGGCAATATCATATTTGT
>JAINCL010000298.1:0-3965 GCA_036574145.1 Deferribacterales bacterium
AAGTTGTTGATGGTGTTGCTGTTAAAATAGATGGTAACCCATATAATCCAGGGGGTATGTTAGCAAACATTAGTGAAAATGTAGATATAAAAGAAGCTGCAAAGATAGATTCAGCAATCTGTCCCAAAGGTCAAGCTGGTATTCAAACCAATTATGACCCTTACAGAATTACAAAAGTTTTGAAAAGAGCTGGTAAAAGAGGTGAAGGTAAGTGGGTTACTATACCATTTGAACAAGCAATCAATGAGATAGTCAATGGTGGTAAGCTGTTTGCCCATGTGCCGGGTGAAGAGAATAGGTATGTTGAAGGTATAAAAGATGTTGCTGTTGTAAAAGATCCAGAGATGTTTAAAAGGTTGGATGCAGCAATAAAAGAGATTTTTAAAGCGAAAGATAAAAAAACAGCAGTGGAAGAGTTTAAAGCGAAAAATCCAGATTTACTTCCATATCTGATAGATCCCGATCATCCAGATCTTGGATTTAAGAATAACCAGATTATTTATGCTTGGGGAAGAAAAAAAGGTGGAAGAACTGAATTTTATAGTACTTTTTTCAAAAACTATGTAGGAACAGTTAATACCCATGGACATACTACGGTTTGTCAGGGCTCTCTCTATTTCACTTGTAAAGCTTTGAGTGAAAAATGGGAATACAATAAATTTGGTGGCGGGAAGAAGTTCTATTTCCAGGCTGATACATTAAATTCTAAATTCGTTTTGTTTGTTGGTGCTAACCTTTTTGATGGTAACTATGGTCCAACTAACAGAACGCTAAGACTTACAGAAAAGTTAGCCAAAGGTGAGCTTCAGATAGCTGTAGCCGATCCTCGATTTAATAAATTAGCTTCTAAAGCTAAATATTATCTCCCAGTTAAGCCTGGGACAGATGCAGCGTTGTTTATGGCTATTATGAACTGGATGATTACAAATGATAGAATCGATAAAAAGTTCTTGAGAAATGCCAATAAGAAAGCTGCTGAAGAATCTAAAGAAACTTCATGGACTAATGCAACTCTTTTAGTTAAAATCGATGAAAATGGTAAACCTGGAAAATTCTTAAGGGCTCATGAAATAGGTTTGGGTGAACCTGTAAAAGTTAAAGATAAAGATGGTAAGGAGCATACACTTGAGTTCCTGGTTGCTGTGGATGAGAATTCAGGGCTACCTGTGGGAGTCGATTACAATAATGACTATTTAAAACAACCTGTATATGGTAAATTATTTGTTGATACAACTTTTGATGATGGCAAGGGTGGAAAAATAAGAGTCAAATCTGCTTTACAGATTTTAAAAGAGGAAGTTACTTCTAAAAGTATAGAAGAATGGGCTAAGATTTGTGATTGTCCGGCAGAGACCATTAAAGCTGTGGCAAAAGAGCTTACAGATGCTGGTAAACGTGGAGCAGTGGACGTACACAGGGGAGTATCTCAGCATACCAACGGTTTTTACAATGTAACTTCTGCAATGACTGTTAATATGTTATTGGGTAATTTTGATCATGCAGGTGGTATGATAGTGGCTTCTACATACAACTATACTGGAGGTAAAGATACCCAACCATTTAACTTTGGTAAAGCGATGAAGGGTAAAGTTTCACCTACAGGTATAAGTATTATTAGACATGGTGTAAAATATGAAGATACAACCTTATTTGCTGGATACCCTGCTAAGAGAAACTGGTGGCCATTATCATCAGATATTTATCAAGAGATTATACCTTCTATGGGGCATAAATATCCTTATCAAGCTAAGATATGTTTCTATTATATGGGTGCGCCTACTTATTCTCTGCCTGCAGGGCACACGAATATTGAGTTGCTTGCCGATACTGCTAAGGTGCCATTGTTTATAGCTACTGACTTAGTTATAGGATCCACCTCAATGTATGCTGACTATATATTTCCAGATCTTACATATCTGGAAAGATGGGAGTTTAATGGTTCTCATCCGAATATGCCATCAAAGGTTCAGCCTGTAAGACAACCAGTGGTAGCTTCTCCAAATGAACTAGTTAAAGTGTTTGGTGAAGAACAACCATTAAGTTTTGAAACAGTCTTACTTGCAATAGCTGAGAAGATGGGGTACAAAGGTTATGGTAAAGATGCTTTCGGTCCAGGTCAAGATTTTACTAGACCAGATGATCTGTATATCAGGTTTGTAGCTAATCTTGCCACTGATGGTAAACCTGTACCAGATGCAAGTGATGAAGAGGTCAGGATTTTCTTAGAGGCAAGAAAGCATCTTCCTAAATCTGTATTCGACCCAGAAAGATGGCAGATGATAGCTGGATCTAATTGGAGAAAGGTTATATATGTACTCAATAGAGGAGGTAGATTCCAAGATTACTCAGATGTTCAAAAGGCTATTGATGCTGGCAAAGCTCCAAATCCATTCAAATCTTCATTGAATATATATCAGGAGAAAACTGCTGGCACCAAGAATGCTTTTACAGGTAAATCTAATCCAGGTTATGCAAAATATATACCTATTTCAGTTACTATTGGAAAGTCTTTAGAAGAGGTTGGTTTTACAAATGGTTACGACTTACATCTGATAACCCAAAGAGATATAACTCAAACTAAATCAAGAACTGTTACGAACTACTGGTCATTGGCTATTTATCCAGAAAATTATATAGTTATTAACCCAGTTGATGCATCAAGATATGGTTTAAAACATGGAGATAAAGCGAAGCTTGTTTCTGCAACAAATCCAGATGGAATTTGGGATTTCAAAAATGGTGTAAAAAGACCTGTTATTGGTAAAGTATTTGTAACTGAAACTATTAAACCTGGTGTAGTGACTTTTACCCTTGGGCATGGTCATTGGGCAACAGGTGCTTCTGATCAGATAATAGATGGTAAAGTGATTAAAGGTGATCCAAGAAGAGCCTCAGGGTTACATGGCAACTGTGTAATGGCAGTTGATCCTCATCTAAAAAACACTTGTTTAATCGATCCTGTAGGTGGTAGTGCTGTATTTTACGATAGCATTGTGTCTATTAAAAAAGTATAGCTTATTCAGTCAACAGACTCGTAGTGGTCTGTTGACTTTTTTTAGATAATATGAGAAGTTATTGTATGAAAAAAATTACGTTTATAATTATATTAGTGTTTGTGTCTTTATATGTAGGTAATTTATATGCTTCTTCATCTGATGCTGTTAAAATCGGTATATCTTCCATTGTTTCTGCTGAGACCAATTTGAGCATGTATGAGGGTTTAGCTGAATATATCTCAAAAATGTTGAATAAAAAAACAGAGGTTGTATATAGGAAAAACTACTCAGATATGAATATGTTAATAGAAAATAGTAAAGTTGATGTGGCGTTTGTTTGCACAGGTGCATATTCTTCACTCGATGAAAAAAAGATCGATATTTTAGTTGTTCCACAAGTTGCAGGGAAAACAACTTATAATTCGGTGTTGATTGTTAATAAAGATAGTAATATAACAGACTTAAAATCGTTGAGGAATAAAACTATAGCTTTTACTGACCCTCTTTCCAATACAGGATATATCTATCCAGTATATTTATTGTTAAATAATAATATTAGGAATAGAAGCTATTTTAAAAAGGTCTATTATACTTATAGTCATGATAAATCTATTATCCTTGTTAATAAGGGGGTTGTAGATGCTGCATTTGTTGATATTATGATATATGAATATTTAAATTCCGTTACACCACAAAAAACAAAAAATATAAAGGTAATACATATATCTGAAGATTTTCCTATGCCTCCTGTGGTTGTTTCTTATAATTATAAGGATAAAGAGAGGTTAAGAGATATTTTTTTAAATATGCATAAAGATGAAGAGGGGAGAAAGATATTAAAAAAAATTAATATAGATAAATTCGAAGTTATTACTAAAGAGAGATATAATATTATTAAAAAAATGAAAATGGTTCTTGATGAGCATTTTAAAAATGAATCTTCCGAGATCTTTTAGAAACCGTTTTACT
>JAINCL010000299.1:0-1955 GCA_036574145.1 Deferribacterales bacterium
CTTCAGGATGCAGTTAATACCGGTACCACTGTAATAGTTGCCACCCATGATAAGTACCTTATTGATAAATTTCAGGGCAGGGTTATCGAACTCAAACAAGGACAGGTCATAAATGATACAAAAACTGGATGCCAACAAGATACTATTTCTGATTAAACATGGTGTTTTACTATTCAGAAAAAATATTGCGATTAACCTTACATCGATAATAACAATCATTACTGCACTTTATATATTTTTTATATTTTTTATACTTAGTTATTCTGTGGACAATTTTTTTGGTAAATTGGTAAATGTCCAAAATATAAGAGGTTATCTTAAAACTGAAGATAGAAGTAAGATCGATAATTTTATTAATAATATAAAAAAACTTCAGATTGTAAAAGAGGTAAAGTATTATACTTCAGATGATGCTTATAAATTACTAAACGAGTCTTATATGGGTGAAAATTATCTGAAATTATTGCCAAAAGAGTTCTTCCCTTCTTTTATTGAGATAACTGTGAAAGAAAAATTTAGAGATATCAACAATATTAAAATGCTTGAAAATGAAATGTATAAGTATGATCTGTTTGATGTGACATCATTTGGTGAAAAATGGCTAATAAATTTTTTATCAATAAAAATCGGTTTAAAAATATTTGTCTTTGTTCTGACATTTCTATTATCGATATCGATAGGATCTGTAATATATAATACTATAAATCTAAATCTTTTTAAGTTCAAAGATGAAATTAAAATATATAGCCTTGTTGGTGCTACTCGTAGCTTTATATCTGTTCCTTATATTTTTTCTTCATTTATCGAGGTTACAATATCGTTTTTATTAGCTTTTGTTTTACAGTTTTTAACATTTAAAATAATAAAGTTATTTTTTCTGGATAAACTTGGTATTGTATTTATAACAGAACCCTCATTTTGGTTGGTATTAAATATTTATGTAGTAATTATAATTATTACATTACTTTCTTCAATTTTATCATTATTTAATTTTATGGATAAAATGGGAGCAATTGGTGAATAAATTTTTATTTTTTTTATTGCTTTTATTACCACTTTATCTTAATGCTATTGAAAAAAGAGGAAGTGATGATAATGACTTATTGTATTTAAAGAAAGAATTGGACAAAGAGAGGGAAGAGTTAAAAAAGATTGAAATGTCAGCAGGTTCTTTAAAACAGAAAATAGATTTAATCTCCAGAACCATATCTTCAACTGAGGCGATAATCACAAAGGTTGATGCAGAATATAAAAAGCTAAATGAACATAAAAAAGTTATTCAGAATAGTATAGATCTATTGAATCATGATATAAATATATTATTAAAAGAAGTCAAAAAAGGTAACATATATTTTGTCGATAACAAAGGGGTGATTAATCTCAAACTACTTATCTTTTCCAATAGTTACCATGAAATGGTTAGAAACCTTGAGATTTTAGAAAAAGTGAATTTTAAAATTCATGAAAAGATTATGCTGATTAAATCTAAAAGAGATCAGATAGCAAAGCTTGAAGTTGATTTGGCTAATAAAATGAAAGAGATTGATAATATCAAAAAGATTAAAGGTGAGTTATTGAGGGAATTAAATAATGATAGAGAAGTTTACCGACAAACTTTTGTTATGCTTAAACAGGATAAGAGGAATAAAGAATCTTACTTGAAAATAATAACATCGAGATATGAAGATTTAAATAAGAGATTTCAGGATGTACTAAAAGAGGGTAAGGGGGAACAAAATATTAAATCTGATGTTTCAGGGTTTGCAAGTATTAAAGGTAATATGGATTGGCCAGTTAGAGGTAAAATAATAGAGGGGTATGGGATTAAATATATAGATGAAATTAAAACTGAAGTATTTAATAAAGGTGTAAAAATTGAGGTATTAGGTGACGGTTTTGTAAGAGTAGTTTACGATGGAGTAGTAAAATATATCGACTATATAAAAGGTTATGGT
>JAINCL010000300.1:0-6280 GCA_036574145.1 Deferribacterales bacterium
TTCACCTTTATAACTACCCCATCTATCTCATAAGAAAGATCTCTTTTTATATTTTCTATAAAACTTATCCGTTCAAATATATCTTTTGTCTCAACTAAAACCACATATTCATTGATAGAGAAACCGATCCCTTTTAGATATTGAAGATCTTTATAATGGCTGTCAAATTTTCTACCATAATCAAGGGCATAGATAAATATATCTAAACCACGCCTTGCTGCAATTTCTGGATCAAGGAGTTTTAGAGTGCCAGCAGCTGCATTCCGTGGGTTTGCAAAAAGAGGTTCACCCAATCTGCCCCTCTCCTGGTTTATCTTATTAAAACTTTTTTTACTTAAAAAAACTTCACCTCTCACCACAATTCTACTATTATCAGGTATCCTAACAGGTAAGCTTTTGATAGTTCTGACAGTATGGGTTATATCTTCACCCTCTATACCGTCACCCCTCGAAATAGCAGCTCTTAAAACCCCATCTTCATATATAATGGAAACAGCAGCTCCATCAATCTTTGGCTCTACAGTCCATAAAGGCTCACTCTTAAGATTTTTTAAAACCTTCTGGATAAAGTCCCCCAATTCAAAACTATTGTATACGTTATCAAGGGATAGCATCTTTATTTCATGTCTTATGGTCTTTCCCCCTTCAACCTTGAACCCAACCCTTCTTGAAGGTGAATCGGGAACAATTTTATCAGGATTTAAACGTTCATATTCCAATAATCTTCTATAAAGCTCATCATAATCTTTATCGGATATAATGGGATCATTCAGTAGATAGTACCTTACACAATGATGATTCAATTCATCCACAAGTCTAAGATACTCTTCATATGTCATAAATACCGCCTTATGAGGGAATTTTCAGGGACCACACTATCAAATTTAATAAAATAATCGTAATTAGGTTTAGTAAAATCCACAGTTTCTCCATTTATGTCATATATATTATCTATCTTTACCTCATAAAAATCGAACCCAGGTGTCAATATCTCCAACATATCGCCCACAAGCATCTTACCTTTGGAATGGAAGAAGATTTTACCATCGTCATATCTATATACCATACCCAAGAAATCAGCACCCCTTGTATATGCAGAAGTTTTATAGTTAATACTTCTTTCATCCGATTCCTCTGCATAAAAACCTTTAGTATAACCTCTATTGCTAACACTATCCAATATCTTAATCCAATGTTCATCTACTTTAAAATTACCCTTAATAGCCATATCGAGAGCCTTTCTATAAACACCTGTAACAACTGAAACATACATAGCAGATTTCATTCTACCTTCAATTTTAAAACTTTTAACACCCATATCCACCAATTCCCCTATATGTTCAATGAGGCAAAGATCTTTGGAATTATAGATATATGTCCCTCTTTTATCTTCAAATACTGGCAAATATTCACCAGGTCTTGTTTCTTCCATTAAGTAGTAATTCCACCTACATGGATGTGTGCATTCTCCACGATTAGAATCCCTGTTATTAAAATAATTGCTAAGAACACAGCGTCCAGAATGTGATATACACATAGCCCCATGAACAAACACTTCCAGATCGCACTTAACATTTTTAGCAATATATCTTATCTCTTCACGCGTTAATTCCCTCGCCAAAACAACTCTTTCAGCACCAAGCTCTTCCCAGAATTTCACCGCCATATAATTTGTGGTATTAGCCTGCGTACTTATATGGATCGGAATTTTTATCCCCAAATCCTTGATCAGTTTGAAAACACCAGGATCACTAACTATCAAAGCATCAGGTGAAATATCTTTAAGTTGATAAAGATACCCCTTTAACCCTTCAAAATCATAATTTCTTGCATATATATTAACCGTAACGTATCCTTTCTTACCTCTGCTACGCAAAAATTTAAATGCCTCATCCATCTCCTCAAGACTAAAATTATCAGCACTAGCACGAAGTCCATAATCTTTACCCGAGAGGTAAACTGCATCAGCCCCAAAATTGATAGCCGAAATTAGCTTTTCCATATTCCCAGCTGGGGAAAGTAACTCAACACTCATAACTTACCACCATCACCCCATTTTCCACAGGGATAAACAAAACATTGTATCCCATTTCAGATTTTATATTCTTTATAAATCTCTTAATAAGTCTTACCCCTTCTCTATATTTCAAAGGAGTTTCTGCCTCTTCCTGGAAAAGATAACCATATAAGAAAAAATCATCAAAAATAACTATGCTCCCATTCTTTAAATGTGGTTTAAGCAGATACCAAATCTTTTCATAATCTTTTTTAATTGAATCCACAAAAACAAAATCATATATCTCTGTTGTATTCAATAAGAAATTTTCCACTTTATCCCTTATCAGCGTTACATTGTTATATTCAGATAAAAAACCTTTCGCCACATCTAAACGCTCAGCATTATTATCTACACCAGTATATTTACAATTCCAACTGGATAACATAAACTTTGCAGCCACCCCTATACCACAACCAAGTTCAAGTACTGATTCAGGTTTTCTTAACTTTACAAAAAAAGATAAAAGAGCACCAACACCTCTGGACACAGATGGAACATCCCTTTTCACTGCATAATCATACATCTTATCAAAATCTTCAAGATTCAGATCCTCTAAAAAGTGATATACATAAGGTATTAGCAATTGACTTTTCATAATTACCTTTTTGGTGGCAATAACTTTTCAGATATCTTTGCTGCTGCCTCTGGATTTGTTTTGCCAAGGGCCGACATTATTGCACCAGACTTTTTAGGTTCCATACGGTTTAATACTCTTGCAGCTTGTTCAACATCCATCTTTTCCATTATGGCTGCGGCAGACTTTGGCTTTGTATTGGACAATGTTTTAACAAGTTTATCTATATTTTCATCTTCCGCACCCTTTATATCATCATATAATTTCTGTAAAGTCGCCCTTATTTCTTCCAATTCTTTCTGTTTATTCTTAAGCTCATTTTCAAGTAAAGTAACTCTCTTCTCCCTTTCCACCAATAACTTCTCTCTCTGATCCAGCTTTTTCTCCTTCTCCTGAAGCCTCTTTTGTAGATCCTGTATATTCACATCAGCACTATAAGAAGTGGTACTAATAAAAAAAATAGTAATAAATAACAAACACATAAGATTATTATACCTCATTATTTCCACTCCTTGTAATGACAAGTTCATCAAGCATTTTAATCTCCTCTTTTCTAAGATATGTAAGAAAATTTGCTACATGTTTCTCCTTTAACCTCTCCATAATCTTCACATCATTCATAGCAGAGACAACCTTTTTCTTTTGCTCTTCAATCTCACGTTTTAACTTATCAATATTATTAGAGATTTCAATAAGTTGTTGCTGCAGCTTTTCAATGTATTTTATACTCATATTAATCATAATAAAATTATTTTCAAGCTTGAAATTGTCAAGTTCTCTCTTTTTATTCTCCGTCTTAATTAAAAGAGCTTCACGTTTATACTTTAACTCCTTTAACCTATTTGTAAGATCAGAAAGTTTCTGTTTTTCGAGATCAAAAACCCTTTGTCTATACTCAAGTATCTTTTGGAGTTTAAATTTTTTATCCAACTATCTAACCCAATACCCTTTTCATCTCAGCTGTTGTGGTCTTAAAATCGAATCTCTCATCAATCCCCTGCCTTAAAAATGCATTTATAGCATCTATTTTTGCAATGGCAGTATCTATCCTTTTATTACTACCTTTTGCATAGGCTCCAATATTTATCAGATCCTCAGCTTCAATATATGCAGCAAGAAGATCTCTCATTTTTCCAGCCATATTGTAATGCTCTACATCAACGATCTCTTTCATAAGTCTACTCGCACTCATCAACACATCTATTGCAGGAAAATGATTCCTTGCTGCAAGTAATCTACTTAACACAATATGTCCATCTATTATCGATCTAACTGAGTCGGCTATCGGATCGGTGAGATCATCACCCTCCACAAGCACAGTGTATAGTCCTGTAATCGCACCTTCACCCTTTTTCGTTCCAGCCCTCTCAAGAAGTTTTGGTAAAAGTGCAAAAACTGATGGTGTATAACCTTTGGATGTAGGTGGCTCTCCCACCGTTAAACCTATCTCCCTCTGCGCCATTGCAAACCTTGTAACAGAATCCATCATAAACATTACATTTTTCCCGAGACTTCTAAAATACTCAGCAATAGTTGTGGCAACAAAAGCCCCTAATTTCCTAACAAGGGGTGATTGATCGCTGGTTGCAACCACAACAACACTTCTCTTTAACCCCTCTTCACCTAAATCCCTTTCGATAAACTCCCTGACCTCCCTTCCCCTTTCACCAATTAAAGCTATTACATTTACCTCAGCATCTGTATTTCTTGCTATCATACCGAGTAAAACAGATTTTCCAACACCACTCCCTGCAAAAATACCTACCCTCTGACCATTACCAACGGTAATCAGACCATCTATAGCCTTAACCCCTGTGGGGATATAATCTTTTATTATCTCCCTTTCAAGAGGTTTGGGGGGTTCATTATATACCGGTAAAAGATCGTAGTCTGTAATTGCCCCTTTATCATCTATCGGATTACCAAGCCCGTCAAGAACCCTACCCAGAAGCTTCTCTGTAACTTTTACAGAATTACCATAAGATACATTCCTCACCCTGTTACCGGGAGCGATACCTACACTTTCACCATAAGGCATCAAAACAACACGATCATCTTTAAACCCTATAATCTCAGCAAGCACCCCATTTCTTGAATCATTCTCAATCAAACATCTTGTGCCTATACCAAGTAAAGGTCCGTCGGCTTCTATGGTACGTCCAACTATTTTAGTTATCTTACCATAAATTGTAAGCTCATCAGATAGCTTAACTTTTTTAATTAATTCCAAGTTCTTCATAAATATTTTTTGTAAGGTCATTCAAAACCGATTCAATTGTAAAATCAGCCTCACCTATCTTAGTTCTTACCCTAAGGCTTCCTGGATTAATTGTATGATCCCCTATGACATTGTAATCTGGGAAATATTCTTTCACGATTTCAATATCTTTTGGGTTTACTATAAAATCGATGATTTCTATATCTTTCAATTTGTTGAGCACTTTTTTTACAATAGTTAAGATCAATTTATCATTGATCTTCCTTTCCATGCCAATGATATCCTGAACAAATTTTATAACAATTTGAGGGACTACATTATCAAACTCATCAATATATTTATTTAATTTATCAATATAATTTTTTGTATGTTCAAGCTCCCTCTTTAAAAGATTTATATAATCTTCTTTTCTTGCTTCGTACTCTTTATTTAATCTCTGTTCTGTCTCGGTGACACCTTTCCGATAACCCTCTTGAAACCCTTCTTCTTTACCAGCATCATAACCTTTCTGATACCCTTCTGATAAACCTTTTTTATACATCTCATCAAGTCTATTTTCAAATTCTATATTTTCAATCTCTATGAGGTCTTTTGATTCACTCTCTTCTTTTTCAGTAATATCCTCTACCATTTTAAAATCGATAGGTTTAAAAACAAAACTTGATATACCTTTATCAACAGTGGAAAATACCTTAAATGAAAACTCAGAAACCCCTTTAAAATCCCCTTTTTTTAAAATTTTACGTGGCATAAAAACCTCTGATCAAAACTATACATATTGATCCTCTTCGCCTCCAGAAATACTAACAAGCCCCTCGGCATCAAGCTCTCTAACAATTTCAACAATCTCGTGCTGAGCTTTTTCCACATCTTTAAGCTTAACAGGACCCATAAACTCCATCTCCTCCTGCATAGCTTCAACAGCACGTTTTGACATATTGGCAAAGAACTTCTGCCTCAATTCCTCATCGGCTCCTTTAAGGGCAAGGGTAAGAGCCTTCTTATCAGCCCTTTTAAGTATCTCCTGAATAGCTGTAGGTCCAAGCCTTTTAATGTCATCAAATACAAACATCAAATCCCTTATACCAGACACAAGTGTTGGAGCATCCTTTTCCAGTCTCTCCATTACAAATTTGCTGGTATTTTTGTCCATTCTGTTAAAAATCTCTGCAACAGCCTTTGTCCCTCCAACTTCTACATTGTATGAACTAAGGGATTCAAATCTCTCTTCCAACACTTTTGCAAGTGTCTTCACTACAAAAGGTGATATATCCTGAAGATTAGCAATCCTCATAACCACTTCCGCTTTTAAATCATCGGGCAATTCAGCCAGAGACTCTGCCGCTTGAGAAGGGTCTAAATGAGCAAGCACAAGTGCTATCGTTTGAGGATGCTCATTTGAAATAAACTTTGCAAGCTGTTTAGGCTC
>JAINCL010000301.1:0-4043 GCA_036574145.1 Deferribacterales bacterium
GGTAAATTTTACTTTATCTTTCAAAATATCTGGCACTTTAATAGGCTTTATTACCCCTACAAAATTGATAAGGATATCACCCACCACCCCATCTTTCAAAAGGTTCTCAATAACCTTTAGGAAATTATCTGGATTTCTATCGCCATAGAATGTACCAGCATATGTAATGGTAAATATCTTATTTTCCGGCTTTGAGGTTAAATCCAATTCAAAATCAAAACCATTTCTGATCTCCAATAAATCGACACTTTTACCTATATCTTTTGATAAAGCCTCAAACTCTTCAACAATAGGTTTTGATACCCCCGTTATACAATCAGCAACTTCTACAATTAATTTCTCATAATGCATTAGTTTTTTTCTGTAATATTTCGGGAAAAAGATATTACTCCCCATCTGATCCCTCATATCAGCAACCCAAACTATTTTAGGATGCAATTGTTTAATTTCAAGACCTATCAAATGAGATGAAAGAGGTGCAAATGATGTGATTAGAATATCAAACTCTTTTATATCGATATTTCTGATATATTTTATTACAGCTTTCCTCCAGCCATCATATTCATCAAGGGATGTCGCAAGCAGTATTCGATTATACAACGCCTTCATCTTATGAAGGATGATGTTCCCCCTTTTTTTGAAAGTCGCTTTTTTAAAAAAAGATATATTGGGAACCCTTATCAGATCTATATACCTATTGGGAAAAACTTCAAACCTCCCCCTTTTCAACTCATTTCCATTATCATTAATGGAAATCACTGTGATATCGTACCCTGTTAAATACTTTACGAAAGAAATGATCCTGTTGGTTGCAACCGATTCAACAGGAGGAAAAAATGGAGAGACAATTAACAACTTTTTACTCATCTATTCTACCTATAATACGAGCCGGATTACCAGCAATAACAATATTACTTTCTGGAAAACTTTTAGTAACAACCGCTCCAGCACCGATCACAACCTTATCACCAATAACAACTCCCGGAAGGATAACCGCATTAGTTCCTATCCATACATCATTACCCAATATAACAGGTGGGTTATCTGTCGGCTTAGATATATCTTTTAACTGATGCCCCGACGTAATGATCTTAACTCCCGGAGCAAATAGAAAATTTTTACCACATACCAATCCATTATAAGCCTGTATATAACAATGACCACTAACGGCAAAGCTTGTAAGAGTTATTAAATCGTAGCTGATCTTAATTTTATCAAAATGTATCACCCTTGATGTAAAATGTATCGGTATATTAGCCTCTGCATTGTATCTCAACAACCGCTGAAAAAAAAGATTTATAAAAGTAACAGAAAACCCCACCTTCCTCATCAGTATAAGTTTCATAAATAGTCTATTTAAGAAACTATTTTCACCCTCATGGGATAATAATTTTTCTTTAATTTTCTGTTTTATCAGCATATAACCCCTTTGCAAAAAGATATGATATAAAAAGGTATATAATATATAAAATTGAATTTGTCACAGTATAAATTATCAAAGCAATTATAATATCTTTATAGTAATACCCCACAAAAAAACTAACAATAGTTGAAATAATAAAAAGAATCTGTCCTATAAAATTCCAGTTCTGTCTTTCTGCTATATAAAACATATATGTAAGAGGAGAAGTTATAAATTTCAAAAAAAACATAACTATCATAATCTGTGAAAATAGACCCGCCATCTCCCATTGACCCCCAAAAATAAGTACAAATATCTGTTTTCCAGCTAATAATATAATTATAGAAGGTACGATCCCCATTATAAACATAAATTTTAAGATTTTAAGAAAAGTCGAAGTACACTCACCCTTAGAGCCAACCTCCTCAATCGCTTTTACTCTAAAAGCACCTAATACAGAACCTCCAATTAGAGATGTGGGGACCTGCAGTATCCTCTGAGTGAGTGAAAAATGACCAGCATAACTTTTCCCAAATAATGAGCTTATCAGAACAACAGGTATCTGCTGAAACCCTATATTGAAAAGCCCAGCCCAAAGATCGTATTTAGGGAATTTTGAAAACCTTTTTGCAACATAGATTAATTCGTCTTTTGACATCTGAAAAAGAACAGTTAAAATTCTTTTATCAAAATATAAAATAAAAATTATAGCAGACAACTGACCTATAAAACTTCCCAATGCCAGATTAAATCCAGATTTTAACCATAACCCAGTTAAAACTTGATAAATAGCTATGGAAAAAGACTGTACAAATGCAGCAAAGGAAATCTGTTTGAACAGGCTATCTCTATTTAATTTATGATATAATGTATTATAAATACCGATCATACCCACCTGAATAGCTCCTAAATATATAAAAGTTATGTAATTATTTAGATAATCCAAAAAAGATATTATCACTCCCACCAACAATAACAATACTGTTACAGATATCGAAATAGAGATTGAAAGTGCCATAACAGCATTACTTTTTTTCTCATCATCTGCTATCATCACTGCAAGATCATACCTGCATGTAGCAAATACTGACATAATAGTTACGATTGACAGATAAAAAGCGTATTCACCAAAAGCATTAGGGGAGTATTCCCTTGTAAGGATAGGGGAGATGAGTATAGGTACAGCCTGGGCAATAACAGAACCTGTAAAAAGTGTTAATATATTTTTACCAAACTGGCTAATCTGCATAAGTAGATATAATTTTCACAATTTTGTTAGCCGCATTACCATCGCCATAAAGATTAGATCTACAATCGAATATTAATCCACTTATCTTTGCAAAAGTATCTACGATTTTATCCTGATCAGCACCCACAAGAAAATTTACACCCTCATCAATAAGCTCCACCCATTCTGTTTCATCCCTCAGCGTTATACAGTATTTCCCGAAGAAATAAGCCTCCTTTTGTAATCCACCGCTATCTGTTGCGACATAACTACAATGTTTAAGAAGTGTGAGCATATCAAAATACCCTACAGGGTCAAGTATAGTTAACTTTTCTCCCATTATTCTAAGCTCATTATCAGATTCTATTACCTTTTTAGTTCTTGGATGTAGAGGTATAACCACAGGTATTTCAGATGCAATCTTATTAAGCCCTTTTAGAATTGAATATAATCTATCTCTAACATCTGTATTTTCAGCACGATGGATCGTACATAAAAGGTATCCGCCTTTATTAAGCCCCAATTTTTCCAATATATTGTTATCTATCTTTTGACTATAATAGAGTGCAGCATCATACATCACATCACCCACATTATATACTAAAGGTTTATTCTCCTGTCTTGCTAGATAGTTGCTATCCACTAATTTACCATCGTTTATTATATTATCAAAACCCTCTTTCTTAAGATTTTCCACAGCCTGCTTTGTTGGACAAAAAAGGATAGTGGAAACATGATCCGCAAGAACTCTATTGATCTCCTCTGGCATCTTTTTATTAAAACTACGAAGTCCAGCCTCCACATGAGCAACAGGGATATGAAGTTTAGCAGCAGCAAGTGCACCTGCAAGGGTGGAGTTTGTATCACCATATACCAGTACAACATCCGGTTTCTCTTTTAATAACACCTCTTCTATCTTCTCCAACATCTGACCTGTCATAGCACCATGGTTCAAACCACCAACACCAAGGTTATAATCCGGATTAGGGATCTCCATCTCCTTAAAGAATATATCGCTCATCTTCTCATCGTAATGTTGACCTGTGTGAATTATAATCTCTTTAATTAGTCTGTTATAGTAGTTAAAGATAACTCTACTTACGGTGGCAGCTTTTATAAATTGAGGTCTCGCACCAATTACGGTAACAACCTTCATCTTTTCCCTTTTATCGATTTATAAAACTCTTTCCCGACAGCCAATTCTGGTGGCAACGGAGTATCCTCATCTATATCAAGACACCTCAAAACCCCAGGTTCAACCTCTTTATACCTTAACCCACTCTCAGGGCATACCATAACACCATCCTCATCAGGATATTTTAATATATGACCATGCCTGCTCATCCATCCCCTCTGCTTACCAGGTACTCCCACTATAAATGCATAATCGGCTACATCCTTTGTCACCACCGC
>JAINCL010000036.1:0-3282 GCA_036574145.1 Deferribacterales bacterium
ACCGAAATATTCAAGAAAATAGTTGGTAGTAACATACAAAAGCGGTTTACCAGGGACATCCTTTCTACCACCTACCCTTATCAAATTTCTATCCAGTAAAGATTTCAAAGCAGCCGAAGAGTTCACACCACGAATATCATCAATTTCGGCCCTGGTAATAGGTTGTTTATATGCCACAACCGCCAACGTTTCAAGCATCGACTTTGTAAGTTGCTCCCCTTTTTCACCAAAAAACTTAACTAAATTATCATAAAGCTCTGAATATGTCACCATTTGATATCCATCTGCAACGAACCTTATCTGGATACCCAGATCTAATTTATTAAAAAACTCAGCGTATTCAGCAAGCCTGTTTTCAAGATTTATTGGGTCAAAAATTTTTCGGAAAAAGCTCATATTAACAACTTTTCCTGAAAGAAATAATGTTGCATAGAATAATTTCCTTTCCTCACTCATTGACAACTACCATAAAATTTTCAAAATTTTCACCCTGAATAACATTTATTATATTTTGTTTAACCAACTCAAGAATAGCGAGAAAATAAACTATAGCTTCACGTTTAGATGTAGCGAAAGATGATACCCTATCCCATAATACTTTTTTTTCCCTTGCAAATAAACCTTTTAAATACTCCATAACATCATTGATATCCACAGTATCCTTTACAACTGTTTTTATCCCCTCCCTTTCCCTTTCAATTAATGTAAAAAAACTTTTAGCAAGCTTAAAAGGGTCCTCCGTTACCTTATTTAAAGGTAGATGCAAACTAACATCCCTAACCAGATATCTTTGTGCAAAAAACTCCTTCTCTCTTAAAATATTCGCAATATCTTTATAGAAAGAATACTCTATCAATTTTTGAGTAAAAATAAATTTCTCCTCCTCAGGGTCTAATCCCTCTTCAAATGCCACCTGCTGTGGCAACAACATCTTTGATTTTAGATATACAAGGTAAGAAGCCATATGAATAAACTCAGCCGCCACCTCTATATCAACACTTTCCATCTTTTTGACCTCTTCCACAAACTGATCAGCAATTAACGATATAGGAATATTGTATATGTCCAATTCATTTTTATAAATAAGATGCAAAAGAAGATCAAGTGGACCTTCAAAATTAGATACCTTTACTTCAAGTAGCTCAGCCAATCATCACCCACCTATTTATATCTTTAAAGCTTCCCGCACTTTAATCATCATAGCTTCAGCAACTTCACATGACCGCCTTTGCCCTTCATCTAAAAACTCATCTATATCACTAATCTCACTTTCCAGCTTTCTCCTTTTCTCCTGAATAGGCTCAAGAAACTCCACAATATGTTTTATCAATATTCTTTTACACTCAATACAACCTATCTTGGCATTTTTACATCCATCAACAATAAACTCTCTTTCTTCATCAGTAGAAAAGACTTTATGATAATCATAAACCGGGCATATATCTGGGTTTCCTGGATCTGAACGTCTCTTCCTATTGGTATCGGTAACCATTTTAAGAATTTCTGATTCTATATATTTTAGATCATCTGTAAGCATTATGGCGTTCCCATAAGATTTACTCATCTTTCTCCCATCAAGTCCCAACAGTTTTGGTACATCTGTAAGTAATCCTTCAGGCTCAACAAAAATATTACAGTTATATAAATGGTGAAACCGCCTAACTATCTCTCTACTTATCTCTATATGAGGAAGCTGATCCACCCCAACTGGCACATATTTAGCACTATACATAATGATATCTGCAGTCTGCAAAACAGGATAACCTAAAAATCCCAATCCAGATAGATCCTTATCGGTAATTTCAGCTTTCATCTCTTTATATGTAGGACATCTTTCAAGCCAACCTATAGGCGTTATCATACTCAGAAGCAGATAAAGCTCCGCATGATAGATATTTTTAGACTGAACAAAAAGGGTCGATTTCTTAGGATCTATACCAACAGAAAGCCAGTCCAAAACCATCTCTTTTCTTAATTCTTTTATATTTTCAGGATTCTCAAAATTCGTAGTTAAAGCATGCCAATCTGCAACAAAATAGTAGCATTCATACTTATCCTGTAATTTAACCCAGTTCTTCAAAGCCCCAAAATAGTGACCTATATGAAGCCTCCCAGTGGGTCTCATACCACTTAAAACCTTTTCCATATACACCTCATAATAATAACTTTATAAAAAAATCTATTATTGGAAATATAATTTTACCGACTACGCCTGTTATTAAAAGTAGCAGTATGATAAAGAAACCGTATCTCTCGGTTTGACTGTATCTATATGCAATATCATATGGTAGGAAAGCTTGTAATATTCTACCACCATCCATAGGTAAAATTGGTATCAGATTGAAAGTACCTAAAGCTATATTTATCTGAACAGAATATAGTAGCATATAAAAGATAGGCTCCATAAAATAATTGGCAAATAGATTATCTCCCTGTCCAGAATTCATAACTAATTTTAGAAAAATAGCTGAAACAATAGCCAATATAAAATTAGACAATGGACCAGCAAAGCTTACAATAGCAGGTCCATATTTTTTCAATCTTAACTTCGAAAAATCCACAGGAACAGGCTTAGCCCACCCAAATAGCCTTGTGATTAATAAAAAAATGAGACCGAAAATATCGATATGGGCAAAAGGGTTCAATGTCAACCTACCCATCCTTTTGGCTGTATCATCACCCAACATATAAGCTGCATAACCATGGGAAACCTCATGTATCGTCACAGCCATTAAAAATGGTAAGATTGAAACAGATAATTGTTTAATATACGATGCTATATCAAATTCCATAATTTTTAATGATAACAGATAATGTATTAATAGTCAATATCGGACAATCTTAATAATACTATTTTTTAATATAATTATATAACTCAATTTTAACATTGATTAAATTCATTTTTAACTTGAAAATTATTGACAAATTATTAAATTAATCAGATATTCTTCTTAAAAAGGTAAAGGTATATGATATGAAACATTGTAAAGATCATAATCATCACCATCATACAGTGCTCAAAAATACAATATCCACCGATAGAATACTTTTTGTTATACTGTTTAATCTATTGATAACATTAACCGAAATAATTGGTGGGATCTTTTCTGGAAGCCTTTCACTTATATCTGATGCTTTTCATAATTTTTCAGATGCTATGGCAATAATTATAAGCTATATTGCAATTAAACTTGGAGAAAAAGACAACAGTTTAAAACATACTTTCGGATTAAAGAGAGCAGAGATACTTGATGCTCTATTAAACTCTTCTATACTCATAGG
>JAINCL010000302.1:0-8619 GCA_036574145.1 Deferribacterales bacterium
TTTTATCTTCTATTACTATCCAGTGACCCAAAGCACCCCTCGGAGCTTCATGCCAACCGTAACCTTTGGCAGATTTTGGCCATGTCTCTGGATTCCATTTCTCACCATTATGTACGGAGATATCTCCAGATTTAATATTTTGCACAAGCAAATCGACCCATTTCGGTAGTCTATTTACTACTATTAATGTTTCAATACCCCTTGCTGCCGTTCTACCAAGGGTTGAGAAGAGTACTTCTGGACCTACACCCAACTTTTTGAGTACCAAATCCACAGTTTCCTTAATCTCTTTATGTCCTTTAGCATATCCTACGAGCATTCTTGATAGTGGTCCAACTTCCATAGCTTTATCATCATACCTTGGTGCTTTTACCCATGAGTATTTTTTATCTGTTTCAAGATACTCATAGGGAGGTTTGGGCCCTGTATATTTCCAGATCTGCTCACCATCATACGGATGCTTAGCTTTATCATCACCACCAGTATATTCATACCATGAATGGGTTACATATTCTGTAACTTTGTCCTGTTCAACAGGTAATACTTTAGAAAGATCACCGTTTAAAATTACACCGGATGGGAACCATAAATTGTTTGGGAATCCATCTTGTCCTTCAGGAAATTCTCCGTAAGAGAGATAATTCTTATGTCCAGTACCGATTTTAGCCCACTCAAGGTAGAAAGGAGCCACTGCCAGAAGATCAGGGATATACACCTGCTCTACAAACTCTTTAGCCATAGCAAAATATTTGTTTATCAGTGCTATTTTGTCTGCATTAAGTGCATTTTGACTTGCCGGATCTATAGGTATAGACATCCCACCCACTAAGAATGTTTGAGGATGTGGGTTTTTGGATCCTAAAATAGCATGAACCTTTATAATCTCCTTCTGTAAATGTAAAGCTTCAAGATAATGCGCTACAGCCATAAGGTTTGCTTCAGGTGGTAGTTTGTAAGCTGGGTGCCCCCAATACGCATTTCCAAAAGGTCCAAGCCTACCTGTTTTCGCAAATGCTGCCACTTTATCCTGGACAGATTTAAAATATGTCTCACTTGAATACTTCCAGGGAGATATTGACTGCTGTAGAGCTGCTGTCTTTTTAGGATCTGCTTTGAGTGCTGAAACGATATCTACCCAGTCAAGAGCATGCAGATTATAGAAATGTATAACATGGTCTTGAACAAGCTGAATACCTATAATAAGGTTTCTTATCATTTCAGCGTTGAATGGTATTTTTATATTTAAAGCATTTTCTACGGCTCTAATTGAGGCTATTGAGTGTACTGTTGTGCATCCACCGCAAGATCTCTGGGTAAACTACCATGCATCCCTTGGGTCTCTACCCTGCAAGATTCTTTCCACACCGCGGAACATTGTTGAGCTCGACCAGGCATCAACAATTTTCCCATTTTCCACAACTGCCTCTATCCTTAAATGACCTTCAATCCTTGTGATCGGGTCAACAACAATCTTCTGTGCCATACTTACCCCCTATTTATTATCTTCTTCTACATCAAATTCGTTGTTTTCTACTTTTTTAATAAATCCACGGTTTCTAATAAGATTTACTATACCATGGGTACCAAATACTAGGGCAGAAATCCCTACAACGGCAGTACCGATCTTGGTAGCTGTAGCTTCCACACCAAAACCGGGTACATTTGGCAATCTATTATAAAGAGGTGTCATGGTATCCCAGAAGCCGGGTTCACTACAACCTGCACAACCATGTCCAGCCATAACAGGCCAGCTTAACCCATCGTTCCATCTTACAGTTGGGCAATTATGGAATGTTTCAGGTCCTTTGCAACCCATTTTATACAAACACCACCCTTTTCTATGGGCTTCATCACCCCAAGCTTCCACAAACTGTCCAGCATCGAAATGTGCTCTTCTTTCACAGTTATCATGGATCCTTTTCCCATATGCAAACTTAGGTCTTAAATATTTATCCATAGCAGGAGCAGCTCCAAAAAGGAGGTAGTGAACGATAGTACCAGTAAGATTATCCACATTCATTGGACAGCCGGGTAGATTTATCACAGTTTTATGGGGAACAATATCTTTTACACTTTTAGCACCTGTAGGGTTTGGATATGCAGCTGGTAGACCACCATAAGCAGCACAGGTTCCAACAGCGATGATAAATGCAGCACCTTCTGCAGCTTCTTTAAGTATATTTAATGCAGAATTGCCACCCACTGTGCAATATACTCCATCATCATTTACAGGTATTGACCCCTCTACCACAACAATATATTTACCTTTATATTTTTCTAATGTGGCTTTTTTAGCTTCTTCTGCCTGATGTCCAGCAGCAGCCATTATGGTCTCATGATAATCCACTGATAAGTAGTCCAATACCAGTTCAGCCACTGTAGGCCTGTCTGCTCTCAAAAGAGATTCTGAATCGCCTGCACAATCCTGAAACTCAAGCCAGATAACAGGAGGCCTATTATCTGATTCTATTGCTTCAGCTATTTTGGGGGCAAGAGCTGGAGATAATGCCAACATTCCACTCAAAGCTGTGCAATACTTCAAGAAGTCCCTTCTACTGATACCATACTCTTTCATCAAGTCTTTGATCCTTGACATAATTTTACCTCCAAGATTTTTCATATTAAATTGTAATGGGTAATTTTTAGTGTGTCAAGTCTAATTTCTTTTTTTAAAAAAAGTTAAGTTAAAGTTAATATGATTTTATTTGAAACCTAATTAGTATAGAATATAATTTTAACTTAATTTTACCTAATACTTTACTTATCTACTCTACCAATCTTTACTTTCCTAAAATAAATTGTTGACTTTTAATAAAATTTTATTTATAAGATGCTTATATATAATATGGGGGAAAGATGTCACTATATGCTCAATTAGAGTTTGTTTATTTGCAGAATGCCTCATTAAAGGGTGTTCCGTTGTTATTTATAATGAGTAATAAAGAAAGGTTTAGAGGTAAGATTGTAGATTTCGATCAATATTCTATAATTACTGATGATCTTGGGTTTAAACAGAATCATCGTAAGTCAGATATTGCTACTATCGCTTCTGTAAAAAATATTATTGATATTGAGTATATTAGTAAGGTATATTATCAGTCCAATCTCGGCAGAAGGCCGAAGCATCTTAGACCACCGATGCAGGATATCTTTCTTAATGAGGTGAGAAAATCGAAATCACCGGTTACTGTGTATCTGATTAATGGGGTGAGAATAAAGGGTAATCTTATAGGTTTCGATGATTATACAATGTTACTTGCATATGAAGATAAGCAGCAATTAATATATAAAACTGCAGTTTCCACCGTTCACCCTATATATCAGGATGGTGAAATTATCAAATACGATGGGGAATAGTTATGAGTGAGAAAGATGTCAAAATTTTGATTGTAGATGATGAAGAGCATACGAGATTAGGGTATGCTGAGGTTTTGAGGTTAGAAGGTTATGATGTTGATGTGGCGGAAAATGGTAGGGAAGCTCTTAGAAAGCTCGAGACTACCGATTTTGATGTGGTAGTTACTGACCTTAGGATGCCAGAAATGGATGGTATGGCTCTTATTAATAGTATCAGGACTTTGAAAAAGGAACAAAAGATAATTATTATCACTGCATTTGGAACGTTTAAAACTTACAAACAGGCAAAAGATGTAGGTGTTACACTCTTCTTAAACAAGCCTGTACGAGCCAAGGATCTAAAAGAAGCCGTAAGCCAGATACTTGGTGATAAAGGTAAATGTTGATAAGAAGGGAAGGGGTAGATTGATTGAGTAGTTGACTAGTAGAGTGTGATAGTTTGTTGGAAGTGGGAAATAAGACGTGAGAAGTTAGAAATAAGATGTGAGTGGCTGTATAAGTGATTATGTATTACATCGACTCACAGTAGAGTCATTGCGAGGAACTAAGTAACGGAACAATCTCATTAAATATTAAATATTCAACATTCAACATTCAACATTAAACATTTCATCTTCTTATATGTATCTTTTTTTATACACTGTGAATAACGGTAAACAAAACAATATTATATTTTTTGTATATATGAATAGGTGGTAATTGGGTTAAAAATACTGATTTAGTCTATCTTGGTGGATATTATATATTAAAAATGTGGATTAATATTGAATTGGCATGAGATTTGATAATAAGTGTATAAACCTTGTAAACAAATTTCTGTTGACAAGAGGTTAAAAGTAAGTTATAAAAGTTATAATAATAATAGCGCAGGCTATTAAGTAAAAAGAAAAATAAAAAATAATTAGGAGGAAAGAAAGTATGAAAAAATTAGTCGCACTTATGGCAATCGGTTTAATTTCAGCGTCTGCTATGGCAGCACAGTGGGATATGTATGGTCAGGTAAGACTTCAAGCGTTTTATGAGACTTTAAGTAAAGAGCAAACTCTTGTTGGTGAATCAGATACTGATCTCAATTTTGGTACAGCTCTTAACTCAAGATTAGGAGCAAAAGTAAAAGCAGATGACAAACTTTCAGCAGTTGTAGAATTGGGGTTGGGTACTTATGAAAATGGAAATGGTACTGTTACTACCAGATTGATCTATGCAACATACGATTTTGGTGGGTTCAAGCTTAGAATGGGTCAAGATTACGGTCCTACAGCTACTTTCTTCGATTTTAATAGGGTGAGCGCCACTGATAACGACCTTGTTGGTTTTGGTACAATAAACAGTGCAAGATATGCTCAACTTAAAGTTATGGCTGGTGGACTTGAAGTAGCTCTTTCAAGGCCAGGTTTAATAGATAGTAACCTACAAAAAGTAGATGTTTATCTCCCAAGGATAGAGGCAGCTTATACTTTAGATGTAAAACCAGTAAAAGTTAAAGCATTTGGTGGATACCAAGTTTATAAATGGTATAGTGGTACTGAAAATAATCCAGGGGTAGATGATACTAATTTAAGTGCTTATGTATTGGGTGCATTGGTTAATGCTAATATGGGTGCGTTTTATGCAAACTTAACAGGGTACTATGGATCTAATACTGGTTTAATGGGTTATCAAAGTTCTAATTCAGGATTGGCTACTACTGCAAAACCTGCTACTTTTACTAGTGAAGACACAAGTGATTATGGTTTTGCTGTAAATGCTGGATTTAAAGTATCTGATTCTTTAATACTTGAAGCAGGTTATGGTTATGCTCAGGCTGATAGTGATGATTATGCTAAAGCAGATAAAGCACAGGCATACTATGTGAACGCTACATATAAAATAGCTAAAAACTTCTTCATCGTTCCTGAATTTGCTGTAGAAGATAAGATGAAAAATACAACTGATACTAAACAAGGGACTAAAACATTTATCGGTGCTAAGTTCCAAGCTAACTTCTAATTGCTGAAAATTAGCTAAAAAATATAAAGGGCAGGCAACTGCCCTTTTTTTATTTATATTATAGAACGCCACGCCTCTTCGGGCTCTCGATGACACCCATAGAAAGTCATTGCGAGGAACGAGTGACTAAGTAATCTTATATAGTTTTGAGCATTATTTGTGACAAGCTGAAAGGGTTTATTATATAATTTTAAATTGATAAATGTATTGATTAATAATAAATCAATTTTTATTGTGAATGATTAAGTTATATACAAAAATGATAAGAAAAAAGATAATATTTTTGGCATAATTATTGCAGAAACTTATTATAAATAAGTATGAAAATTTTGAATACATGAAATATAATTTTAGTTTTGCTTGACAGAAATTTTTTAATATGTTAATGTTAGTTAACAGCAGCTCAATAAAATATTCGGAGGTTTGAATGAAGAAGTTAGTGGCACTTTTAGCACTTGGGCTTATGGCAAGCTCATCATTTGCAGCAACATATGATTTTTATGGGTCGGTGAGATTAAAAGCCTTCTATGAAAGTAGTGACAAATATGCATCTGGAGTCGATAAAAGCGATACTGATCTTGATTTTGGTACACAAGGTAACAGTAGAATAGGTGCAAATGTAAAAGCAAGTGATAAGTTAACTGCAAATTTTGAACTTGGAATTGGTACTGCAGAAGATGGTAGTAATAAGGTTACAACAAGAACTCTCTATGCAACTTATGATTTTGGTGGGTTTAAAATGAAGATAGGACAGGATTATACCCCATCCGATTTTGAACCTTTTAGCCAGGTGTATTGGAATGACAATGCGCTTGACGGATTTGGAGGCGTCTCTGTTACTCGTAGTGGCCAGATAGCGTTTTCTTTTGGTGACTTTGATATTGCATTTATATCTAATAATGGTCAAAATGACAAAAAGAATCTGGATACTGTGCTACCAAAGATAGAAGCTGCTTATAATTATAAATTTGGTAATATTAGTGGTAAAGCCTTTGCTGGTTATCAGGTGTATAAATATGACAATGCTACAAGTGATAAATCTGTAAATGCTTATCTTGCTGGTCTTGGGGTTACTGCTGAGTTTTCACCCGTTACTGTGAATGCAGTGGGTTGGTTTGGTTCAAATACAGCTGATTATGGTATAACTAGTAAAGGTTCATATGATGTAGTTCATGATAAAAACTCAACAGATTTTGGTCTTGCAGCTGAATTAGGTTTTGCTGCAAGTAAGGATATTTTAGTTAATGTTGGTTATGGTTATCAGTCATCTAAGAATGATGCAATGTTTTCTAAGAGAGATGGGCAGCAGTCATACTATGCCAATGCAATTATAACTATTGCAAAAAATTTATATATAACTCCTGAAATCGGTGTAATAGATTATTTAAAAGATGCTAAAGGTGACAAGGAAGGGAAAGTAATCTACTACGGAGCACAATTTAAGGCTAATTTCTAATTTATATAAAAGGTGGGAAGCCCCACCTTTTTTTATGAGATTGCCACGGTTTTTTTCGAAAGTCTCGCAGTGAAGGTTTTAAGATTGTCATGCCCATTTGGGACTCGCGATGACATCTAAAAAAGTGATTGCGAGGAACTGAGTGACGAAGCCAATCTCAGTGAACATTCAACATTCAACATTGAACATTATCGTTTTCCCCAATCAACCACCCAACTACTAAACAAATCTCTACCTCTACTTTATATAAAAGTCATGATAAAAATTAATATAGATTTTTTTATTTTATCATGTTATAAATATGAAAAAATTTAGGAGATGGTTATGAAGTTTAAAAGACTGTTATTGGTATTATTAACGTTTGCTATATATATTTTATTTGTTAGTAATTCATTTGCCAGATTTGAAGGGTTGATTACATCCCTTGATGAATATTTTAGTTCTCAGAATGGTGTGGTGGTATCTGTAGATGGTAATATAGTTACAACCGATACAGGTGGAGAAAGTGGCGGATATGTTGGGAAGATTTATAAAATTTACCGTGAAGGTGTCGAGATAAAGCATCCAATTACAGGTGTTGTGCTTGGAAAGAAGAAAACTTACCTTGGAACTATAAAGCTGATTGAGGTTCAAGATAAGTATTCTATCGGGGAGATAATTGATAAGGTGGGAGATATAAAGACTTCTGATCAGGTTATAGGTGAAAAGCCTATCAAGGTGGATTATAATTTTGTAAATTTCAATAAGAGGATTGAGTTTTTATTAACTGACGAACTGAGTAAAAGTAAAGCTCTTATATATGATAAAAACTCAAATATAAAGATTATTTTCTACCAGCAGGAGAATGGAGTTATAAAAGCTGATGTTAATGTAGCTGGGAATACTGTCAAAACTATTCTTTTCTCCGATGTGAATGTTGGTGATGATAGGGGTAAAGCCTATGGAGCTACAACTGACCTTGTGAGGAGTGAACTTTTTAATCTTGATCTAAAATCTATTGCCATTGGTAAAGTTTTTAGAGATAATTTCGATTATATCGTCACTGCCGAAAGTAAGAAAGTATATATATTTAAATTCGATGGTAATAAGTTTATACAAGTGGCAGAGGTAAAGGGGGATTTTGATAATATTCAAAATATAGAAACAGCGGATCTTAATAGAAATGGGATAGATGAAATATATATATCCACCATTTATGAAAATAAAGAAGCAAGATCATATATATACGAACTTAATCAGGATGGTAAGTTTGTACAAATCGGGGGTGTGCACCCATTTCTTTTGAGAAGTATAATGGTTAACGGTGTTAAGAAAATAGTCAGCCAGAGGGTCACAAGGGATGGGAACTATATCGGTGCTATCAGTTATTTCGAATGGGTTGATGGGCAGTTTAGAAGGGGAGAAGGTATAGATAATACAGAAAAAATCGGGATTTTCGGATTTGGTTATGCAGATCTCGATGGTGATGGTAAAAAAGAGATTTTATGGGTTGATGATGAATTTAAATTAAGGGTTTATAAAGGTAAAAATGAGATTTATCGCAGTGTTGAGTTTTTTAACGAGACACCTTTATATTTTCTGATGAATCAGGAGGTTCTACTCAAAGAGCAAAGAGGTTATGGACCTGCTGATAACCCTATAGAATTAAAACAGTTTCGTAAATATCTTAAAAATAGAATTTTTGTGAATGATAAGAATGAGATATTTTTATTGAGGAATACCCCAACAGCAAGAAGCTTGCCGATGATAGAGAAATACAACGATTCATCTATCGGTAGATATGTATGGCAGGCTAAGATGATCAGAAAAAGCTGGGA
>JAINCL010000303.1:0-3102 GCA_036574145.1 Deferribacterales bacterium
GATATACTCTTTACAGACCTCTCTATTTGCAAACAGATTTGATAATTTTTGGCGACTATCCCTATTTTTGGCAATAAGTATAAGTCCGGAAGTATCTTTATCAAGCCTATGCACAATCCCTGGTCTACATGTTTCATCATCTTCAATAATAAATTTATAAAGGATACCATTTACCAAGGTATCTGAACGATTCCCCGGCGCAGGATGCACAACAAGTCCAGCAGGTTTATTGATAATAGCATAATGTTCATTATCTTCAATAACTTCAAAATCTATCTTTTTAGGAGCAATATCGATACTTTCATCAGGTATCTTAATATGACAAATATCTCCAGCTTTAACCTTCGAAGAAGGCTTACAAACTTTTCCATTTAATAATACTAAACCATTTTCTATAAGATTTTTAAAAAATGACCTTGAATATCCAAGCTCTTGAAATAGATATTGGTCAATACGCTTTGCATCCTCTTTTATTACAATATTAATCTCTTCTAAGATTTTAACATTGCTTTCCATGAAAGATATAATATCCAAAACCACCAAAAACATCAACAAAATAATTGAAATTTTTAATTCAATCGATATAATAAAAGATTATGGCTAAATTTTTAAAAGAATCTACAATCGATTCCAATGTTGAGAAACTGTTTTTATGGCATCAGAATAAAGGTGTAATTAAAAGGTTGATCCCACCTTGGGAGGATGTGGAGGTATTAAAAGAGCCTGATAATCTAATAAATTCAGAGGCAATAATGTTGGTTAGACCTTTACCTTTCCTGACTTTTAGATGGCATGCAAAACATCTCGATTTTATACCATATAAACAATTTAAAGATATTCAGCTAACAGGACCTTTTAGAAAATGGGAACATACACATAAATTTATTGAAATTGAACAAAACCGATCTAAACTGATTGATGAAATCGAATATGAACCTATGTTTAAACCTATATCAAATATATTCACAGCTGAAATGATCACCAAAAGACTACATTCCACCTTCAATTATAGACACACCATAACAAAAAACGATCTAAAACTGTTAGAGAAATACCCACCTAAAGAAAAATATAAAATCGCCATATCTGGATCTTCAGGGCTTATCGGTAAAGCCTTAATACCTTTATTACAAACCCATGGTCATGAGATAGTAAGGATTGTTAGACAAAAAACAGAAAAAGACGACGAAATAACCTTTGACATAAAAGAAGAGAAGTTCATAGGTAACACTAATAATATAGATATCGTAATAAATCTTGCAGGAAAACCTATAGGGGACAGTAGATGGACTTTAGAGAGAAAAAAAGAGTTTGAATCAAGTAGGATAGCTTTCACAAGAGCCTTGGTCAATGCCTTATGCAAATTGGATAATAAACCTAAAAGGTTAATAAATGCCTCTGCTATAGGTTTTTATGGTAATTCAAAAGAGATCTTAACTGAAACCTCCCCAAAAGGTGACCTCTACATTTCCCATCTATGTAACCAATGGGAAGAGGCATCAAAAAACGATAATTTTGAAACTACCATATTAAGAATCGGTGTTGTTCTTTCACCCACAGGTGGGGCATTAAAAAAATTAATTGAATTAGGTAAATTCAATCTGGCTGCCATATTAGGGACAGGTGATCAGTATATCAGCTGGATAACAATAGATGATCTTATATATTCAATTGTTCATATAATTTATAACGATTTAACTGGTACATTCAATCTAACCGCACCAGAACCGATAAAACAGAAAGATCTTATAAAAATTATATCAAATAAGCTAAATCGATTAAACTTCCTGTCATTGAATGATAAAATAATAAAACTAATCTATGGAGAAATGGCTGATGAAATACTCCTTGCCAATAATTATGTTTTACCAGAAAAACTTATAAATACCGGTTTTCAATTCTTTTTTGACAAGATAGATTCAGCTTTAAATCACCTTATGGGTTGTGAAAATGGCTGAAAAAAACAGGGCTTTTTTTTATCTTATAATTCTTATTGCCCTTATATTCGGATTTATGCATCATTTTTTCCCAGATATTAATTTTGAACGGTTGCACATATTTCTACTTAATCTTTGTACCGGTGGAACATTAATCATATATTTCACAGAATCTAAAACCGATTTTACATTATCAACATCACTATTTTTTATATTATCATTCTTCTATGCGATTTTTGCTTTCCTTGAACATTACAATGAGGCAATTTTTATATCACTCATTCTGTTTATAATAGTAGAAAAGATAAGAGTAAAAAAATTTGGATTCTTTCCATTTAACGTCTTTAGAAAAGATACGAAAATGTCCGAACGCTTCCATACAGCTTCCTTATTATGTCTAAGCATAGGTCTACTTTTATCAACCTTTGCGATAATAAATCATGAATATTTAAGATTACTACCATTTAAAAAATTCGAGCTTAACACATTTTTCTTAGGTTTTTCATTCCCAATCTCTTTAATAACCCTTTCAATAATATTTTCCACAATGCAAAAAGCACCCTCTAATTTTCAAAGATTTTTAAAAATAGCTTCATTCTGGATAATTAATCTTGGCGTAATCATATTTTTTCTATTTATACTTTTTGAATCTTACATACTGGAATTAACAATCTCTCTAATACTGTTTTTTACAGTGGCTATTGTCTTCTGGATGTATTATAATTTAGGTTTAAAAGAGCAACAAAAACAGTTTTTATCTTCTGGAATCGGTTTTCTTAACCTTACTGCTATCACAGGGGTATTATATATAATTTTATACTTTACTGGAGAGTATAACCCTAACATTGCAAAAAAGATAAAGGATCTACATAGAATTATATCTTTATACGGATGGAACCTTACCGGACTATCTGTCATACTCAGGTTCAAAGATTTCCCAATAGAATTAAATTCTTATAGGGTTGTAGCAATACATTGGATTACCGTTATATTTTTAATCCCTTTGGGATATTATTATAAACCTTTTGCCCTTTTAGCCACAGTATCCTTCGGTTTATTTTTATATATTATGCTCTTTAGCAAAACAAAAAATCATACTAACGATTAAATATTTCATCAATAATTCTATAGCGGTAATCGAATATTTCGTTGAGTTTTTTTCTTA
>JAINCL010000304.1:0-1487 GCA_036574145.1 Deferribacterales bacterium
CTCGAGCACCTCTGTTTTAAAATTACTTTTATTGAACTCCTTAGCCATTTTAAAGTTTACTCAAATAAAAGGATTTGTCAATATATATATATATGTGTGGTGTAGATTGTCCAAGAGATATTAACCAGGTAAGGTGTAATTTTAGGTCCAAGAATTTTGAATTATTAAAGGGTATCTTGAAATGGGAAGGAATATTCTCTATACTTGGACTATTAAAAGAGATAAAGGAAGAGAATTATGAAAGATCTTACCTACTATGAGTTATATAAGAAAGACCCAAGGATTGCAAGGTTATTGCTTGTAACTTGTTGGCAAAAGAGTAATTCTATCTCTGCTACAGCTCGCTATTTCAAAACAACGAGAAATAGTGTGAGAAAAGCTGTAAAGAGATACAAGAGCGGTGGAGAAGAAAACCTCGGAGATCTTTCAAAAAGACCTAAGCACCTCTACAGGAAAACTCCTGATGAGGTAGAGGGAAAAGTATTAAGGCTTCGAAAAAAGACCAATTCTGGGCTCTACGCCTCTTCTAAAGAGCTTGAAACGGAGGGGTTAGAGCTTTCACCCTCTACTATAGGAAATATCCTCTTCAGTATTTTCAGGTGGAGTTATAAAGAGATTCTGGACTTCAAGACCCTTCCTAAAGATGGGTCTACCAAAGTACCAATGGACAGCGATTGATGTAAAGACGAGGATGAGGTTTCTTGCCTATTCGCATGAGAAAAGCTTTTCTAATGGGGTTGCTTTTATGACTACTCTTGTTCTATGGTTACGTAGCCAAGGGTTCTCTCATGAATTCTACTTTCAGACTGACTGGGGAGAAGAGTTTGGTGGCAAGAGTATAGCGAAAATAAACAGATTCCAGGATAAGATTTTAACTCCATTAGGGGTGAAGCTGGTAAGGATACCGAAAGGGAAGAAGGAATACAATGGTATAGTGGAGAGGAGTTATCGGATAGACGATGAGGAGTTCTACATCCCTTACATTCCAAAGTTGAAGAGGCTAAAGGATTGGACCCATCTTGCATTATGGTGGATGTGGTATTACAATATAAAAAGGAGGCATTATGGGAAAGGGATGGAAAGAAAAACTCCATATTTGAAGTTAAAAAGTTACTATCCCTGGGTTCACAAGTCTATAGCTCTCTTTCCGCCATTGCTTTTGGATAATATCTCTACTCATCCAGGCTGGAGGGGTGGTCAATATGTGTTGGACAAGTACAATTTACATTTACAAACATATGAGGTAGTGCCCCTCTTGTCGTGGAAATTCTGATGGGTATAATTTTATAGAAAGGAGAAACTATGAAGAGCCTTTCAACCAGAGGGTTCTACTGCTGAGTGGCAAAAGGGAAACAAGTAGGGAGAATGGAGAGAAGATACTCTTAGGTCTATGGTGGAGCTCCTTTTAGTCGCTCTATGCTATGCATTTGAGATGGTCTGAATCTACTATATCCTGGGAGGGAATTTTCAAGACTTATGCTTATAAA
>JAINCL010000305.1:0-2159 GCA_036574145.1 Deferribacterales bacterium
CATCAAGCTATGAATCTGTTAAAAAAGCTATAGAAGCAAATAATATACCTATAGAGTATTCAGAACTAACCATGAGACCTAAAAATACTATAGAACTATCTGGTGAAGTGGCTGAAAAAACTATGGCTCTTCTTGAAGCATTAGAAGATTTAGATGATGTTCAGGAAGTATATTCTAATTTTGAAATGGTAGATTAATCGTTGGTAATATTCGGTATAGATCCCGGATTGAATAAAACAGGTGTTGGTGTTCTTGAAGTGACAGGTAAAAATATTGCTTACCTGTCACATGCCATAATTAAAACCGATGCAAAATCGTCCTTACCGGATAGGCTTGGATTTATATGTAGTGAGTTGATAAATCTAATTAATATTTATAAACCCCATGTGGCAGGTGTGGAAGATATCTTTTATTCTGTTAATATTAAAAGTGCTATACTGCTTGGAGAAACAAGGGGAGCTATTATGGCAACTTTATTAAACAACAATGTTAAAATTTCTGAGTTTACAGCTTTACAAATAAAAAAGGCTGTAGTGGGGTATGGTAAAGCAGATAAGGAACAGGTAAAAAAGATGGTTGAGATCCTTCTAAAGATCGATTTAAAAAAAAGCTTGTTAGATGTAAGTGATGCTTTAGCTTGTGGAATATGTTTGGGCTTTACATTGACAGGTTATCAAATAGGATGAATTATGATTGCTAAATTAAAAGGTGTTCTTGCCGAAAAGCATCCTAATCTTATTTTAATTAATGTCAATAATATATTTTTTGAGGTTAATATATCTCTAAATTGTTATAGTGCATTGCCAACAGTGGGAAATGAGATTGAGTTACCAGTTATAACAATATTTAGAGAAGATTCTGTTTCATTGTATGGGTTTTCCAGTAATGAAGAAAAAAAACTTTTTACTATGCTAAATACTGTTTCCAAAATAGGACCTAAACTTTCTTTATCAATACTTTCTACTATTCCAGTTGAAAAATTGAAGATTGCCATCAAGACAAAAGATATTAATCTTATTTCATCGGCTCCAGGTGTTGGAAAAAGAACCGCAGAAAGGATAATCTTGGAATTAAGGGACAAGATAGAAGATGATATATTAAATTGTTTAGAATTAGATAAAGATAGTTCAGATAGCGATATTTTGAGTGCACTGCTTAATCTTGGCTATAAAAGAAACGATTGTATAAATGCCATGAAAAAAATAGATCCTTCTGTAAAAGGTTTTGAAGAAAGGTTTAGAGAAGCATTAAAACTACTCAGTAATATTTAAATTCTCTTTTTTGCAAAAGGGTGGGCTTCATCGTATATTTTTAAGATATCTGCAAGGTTTAGATGGGTATATTTTTGGGTGGTGGAAAGTGATGAGTGACCTAATAAAGTTTGAATTGTTCTAAGGTCTGCACCACTTTCAAGCATATGGGTGGCAAATGAGTGTCTAAAGGAATGGGTTGAGAAATCGAGAGGTAGTCCAGCAATTTTGAGATATTTTTCAACAATTCTCCGTACACTTCTATCAGTTAGAGCTGTACCAAATCTATTTATGAATATCTTATCTGTTTTAATTTCTCCATTGTCAGAAATTTCCTCCCTTACTTCCATATATCTTTTTATAAATTTAATATGAAATTCTGCAAGTGGTATAATTCTTTCTTTTTTACCTTTACCCCTTACTCTAAGGCGCATCCCTTCATAATCGATATCTTCCTCTTTTATCGAAACAAGTTCTGATACCCTTATTCCAGTTCCATACATTAATTCCATCAATAAAGCATCTCTTAATCCACTTGCCGTTGATTTATCAGGTATTTCAAGAAGGTTGAAAAGATCGTCAACATTAAAAACCTTAAAAAGTTTTTTCTCTTTTTTAGGAAATTTAAGCATTCTTGCGGGATTTTCTTTGATAATAGCCTTCATTGCAAGGTACTTAAAAAAAGATTTGAGGGTTGAAATTTTTCTTTCAATAGAAGATTTCGAAAGTTTTTTGTCATGAAGAGTTGTTACAAATTCTCTCAGCAAGAAGAAATCTATTTCATTAATATCTAGTTTATCATTGTTAATAAAGTTAATAAAATCTATTAAGTCGTAGGGGGTGGATGGCTATTGTCCGATAGGGGCCTACTTGGGCAACGAAGGCTGGAGTGTCAACCTGGAGTTGCGC
>JAINCL010000306.1:0-11303 GCA_036574145.1 Deferribacterales bacterium
TTTATTAGCGATTCTTTTGGTAAGAAATGCTCTTTTAGAAATTCCATTATTATAATGACCTCAAATATCGGGACTAAATCGTTCTTTGATAGAAAGGTACTGGGGTTTGACAGGAATGAGCATTCTGTTATAGATTATGAAGATTTTAAACAGTCTTCTGTGAAGGAGTTGAAAAATTATTTAAAGCCTGAACTGATTAATAGGATAGATAATATTGTAGTATTTAAACCCCTCGACAAAGCTAAACTTTTCAAAATAATCGATAAATATATAGATGAAATAAATGAGTTGCTTGCAAAGAGTGGTAAGAAAATAGCTGTAGATGAAGCGATAAAGGATTTTCTTCTTAAAAATGAGTATGACTATAATTTTGGGGCAAGACCTTTAAGACGTTTGATAACCAGATATATTGAAGAGCCTTTAAGTGACCTTTTGATTAGCGGGAAATTCCAGAGAAGGAAAAATATTTATGTTTATCTTAAAGATGGTAAGATAGCTTTCAAGTAGGAGATCGATGTGAAGATAGTTTGTTTTGGAGCTGGAGCTATAGGAAGTTTTTTTTGTGGTTTGATGGGTAGAAATCATGATGTTGAGCTTATCGCAAGGGGATCTCACCTACATGCAATGGAGAAAACAGGTAAACTTTTTATAAAGAGTTATAAATTTGGGGACTTGGTGGTTAATGTTAAAGCTTTCTCTAAGCCACAAGGTATATACGATATTGTTTTCATATCAACTAAGTCTCAGGATACAGAAGCAGCTTGTGTTGCATTAAAAGATCATATAAAAGAAGGTAGCATTATTGTATCATTACAAAATGGTGTGGATAATCCATATATAATAAAAAAATATTTCCCAAATAATAAAATAGTTGCTGGGTCAGTTTTTGTTGGTTTGTCAATTAATCCTCCTGGGCAGGTAAATCATACAGCGGAAGGGAAGGTTGTAATAGGAGCAATTGACAACAGTACAACAAAGGATGATCTCTTTGTAATAAAGAAGCTTTTTGATGAAATCGATATCCCATGTACGATAACTGATAATATAAAGTATATAGCATGGAAAAAGCTTTTATGGAATCTTGTATTTAACCCTCTATCTGCATTATTGGAATCAACTTGTGGACGTTTGGTGGATTCTCCATACAGTAAATATATTATGGACAAAATGCTTGAGGAGGGTGTCAGGGCAGCAGCAACTCAAGGTGTAAATATTGAAAAGGAGTATCTTGAAAGATTAATGGATGTTAATAATAACCTCTACAATTATAAGACAAGTATGTTGCAAGATATAGAAAAACTCAAAATCCCTGAAGTAGATGGTATAATGTTGCCAGTTATAGAAAAATTAAAAAATGCAGGATCTTCTGCTCCATATACTGAAACGGTTTATAATCTCTTAAAGTTTAAATATGGGAAGCCTTATATCTATACTCCAAAACCTACAGTGGATGTTATAGTATATAATTCTAACAATGAGATAGTTTTAATTGAAAGGAAGAATCCTCCTTATGGTTGGGCGATACCTGGTGGTTTTATAGATTATGGTGAAACAGTTGAACAGGCAGCCAGAAGAGAGTTGTTAGAAGAAACAGGAATCAAAGTGGATGAGCTTCACCTTTTAGGGATTTATTCTTCGCCTAAAAGGGATCCAAGATTTCATACTATCAGTACAGTTTACTATACATTCTCAGATCAGCAACCAATACCTCAGGATGACGCAAAAGATGCAAGATTTTTCTCTATAAGTAGTTTACCAGAACAGATTGCCTTTGACCATAAAGAGATTATCGAAGATTTTAAAAAAATTATGAGGGTATAACGATGGATTTAGGGCTAAAAGGTAAAGTGATATTACTTTCAGCATCTAGTAAAGGGATAGGTTTTGGTATAGCAAGGGAAGTGGCAAAAGAGGGTGGGATAGTGTCGATCTCAGGAAGAAATGAAGATGATCTGATAAATGCATACAAAGAGTTAAGTAGATTCACAGATGTAACATATTTTAAAATGGATGCTTCTAAACTGGAAGATATTAACAACTGGGTAAACCATTCTCTCAAAACATTTGGCAGAATAGATGGACTCTTAATCAATGCTGGAGGACCAAAGCCTGGCTATTTTGAAGATTTAATTGAAGATGACTGGTTTGATGCTTATAATCTTACACTTATGAGTGCTGTAAGGATGATAAGGGCTGTCCTACCATATATGAAAGATCAGAAAAGTGGATCGATCGTAACAATTACATCAACCTCCATCAAAGAGCCGATAGATATATTACTACTTTCCAACGTTTTTAGATCTGGGGTAAATAGCCTTGTTAAGAGTCTTGCATTGACGCTTGGTAAATATAATATTAGATTAAATAACATAGCTCCAGGTAGAATATGGACAGATAGGGTAAAATCTCTTGATCTCATTAATGCAAACAAGAAAAATATAACCTTAGAAGAGCAGAAAAATAGCGAAGAATCGTTGATCCCACTTGGGCGATACGGTGATATACAGGAAATAGGAAGGGTAGGGGCATTTCTACTATCTGATGCTTCATCGTATATTACAGGGACAACTATTTATGTTGATGGTGGGAAAACGAGAAGTATTTGATTAAACCATCTTTAATATAGATAAAACAGCGGTTAAAAGGTTATCAGTAACCTCATCGGGTGCTACAGAGTATTTGTTCATCTGCATCTCTTCACCTTTTCCGTAACCAGTTCTTACAAGTATGCTGTAAGCTCCTATCTTTCTACCTAACTCTATGTCAGTAAATTTATCCCCAATAACAAACATTTTACTTTGATCGATATTAAATTCTTTAAGAGCAATCTTTACAAGTCCATCCTTTGGCTTTCTACAATCACAATCTATACCATATTTAGGGTCTTTACCTTTCGGATAGTGGGGGCAATAATAAATTGCATCAAGGTTGGCACCTTGTAAATTAAGTAGTTTGTGTAATTTTTTATGCATACTGTTTACCAGCTCTTCTGAGAAATAGCCGCGTGCAATACCCCCTTGATTCGTTAACACTATTGCAAGGATATTGTGGATATTTAAAAGCCTTATGGCTTGGGGGACGAAGTCGAATATCTTGAAACTGTCTATATGGTTCATATATCCAGCTTCTTCGTTTATAGTTCCATCCCTATCAATAAATACTACAGATTTCCCCTTCATCATTTTTCACCCTTTTAAATCGTTTATTTAATGTAAACCACTGTGTAGGATATTTAATTATTATATCTTCATATACCTCATTGATTTTTTTTGCTAAATCTATAACGGCATTATCATAATCCAGTGAATTATTGGGGTATATGGGTGGATAATTAATAAACCTATATTTTTCATTCTCTCTTATCAAAAAAACCATAATTATTTTAATTTCTTTTCTAACAGCATATGCCAAAAGAGGGTGTACAAATGTTGTTTTAAGTCCAAAAAAATCTATAAAGATAGATTGATCCTCCAACCCTCCCTGATCAAGTAATGCACCTACAGGGATACCTTTATTCAAGTATCTATGTATAATTCTCATTACATTACCATGACTGATGAAAGATATATCGGAATTGCTTCTTAATTCTTTTATTATGATATCTATCTTTTTATTCCTCATCTCCTTACCAATAATAGCTACTTTATGATTAAAAAATTTGGTATAGAATATAGGCAATAATTCCCAACTTCCGATATGCCCAGTTAATAACAAAGTTGGTTTTTTATCATTTTTAATCTTTGTTATGTCATCAAGATTTTCATATTTAACATATTTTTTTATAAATTCATCATTCACTTTTTCTATGAAAAAGATCTCCATAAAATTTCTAAAAATATTTCGATAATTCTCTTTTAAGATCTTTTTATTATATTTATCTTTAAGGACTATTTTTAGATTAGTTTCTGCTACCCTACGTCGTGGAAGATGTATATAATATACAAGTAACCCGATAATATCTCCCATAAGATACAGTATTTTCCGGGGCATCTTTTTTAATAAAAATGTTATGAATCTAATTAAAAACATTCTTTATCTCTTTTAATATAGGATTTATCAGCTCTCTGTTTTTTTGGTCTAAAAAACTGAAAAATTGATCAAAGTCACCCTGTTTAATATCTGATTTCATAAATTTTATTAGGTCATTTTCATTGTTTACAACGGTTATTATTCCATATTGCAACGACCAATGGAAGATATCTCTAAAGTTATTCATATTAGGTCCAACGGCTACCGATTTTTTAAATTGTAAAGCTTCGAAAATATTGTGCCCACCAACTTCAACAAGAGAGCCACCAACAAACACCTTAACTGCTTTCCAATATAGATACTCAAGGATCCCGAATTTATCTATTAAAACAACATCAGCTTCAGGGCCATATTTTTCAAGCCTTGCTACTTTAAGACCAAATTTAATACAAAGATTTTCCACCTCATTTACTCTATTTAAGTGCCTTGGAGCTATTATCAATTGGTCAAATATATCATCATTTATTGTTGCTAAGTAACTTTTTAAAATTATCTCCTCTTCACCACGGTGAGTGCTTCCTGCTACAAATAACCTTTTACCATCTGGGATGATATTAAGATCATTGGGAATAGAGGCGAGATAAAATTTTATGTTTCCCAATGTAACAATTTTTGTTGTGTTATCCAAAATGGATAAAAATCTTTTTGTATCTTCATCACTTTTAGTATATATCTTTGTAAATTTATCAAATAATTTATTAAAAATAAACCTGAACTGTCTATATCTTTTTAAACTGTTATCGGAAAGTCTTCCGTTAATAAGAAAAAGTGGTACTTTTTTTGATACAGTTGAGATTAAATTAGGCCAGATTTCTGTATCTACAATAAAGAAAATTTTTGTGTCTGTGATTTCTATGAGATGTGATATTGCCAGAGGGTTTTCTATGGGTAAAAGAAAGGCGAAATCTGGTTTTAATTCCTCCTGGGCAATCCTCTTACCTGTTGCGGTGGTGGTAGAAACTATTATATTTACATTTTTAAACTCTTCCTTTATGATATTCACAAGAGCCTTAATACTCCTTACTTCACCAATGCTTGCACAGTGGTACCATAATGTATTGGATAGATCTTTATCCACCTTAATAAAACCGAACCTTTCGAAATAATCTTTTTCCTCACCTCTTTTATATGCAAATATGTACCCTATCGGTATTATGAATGGGATAAGGATATAGAGTAATATGTTATAAATAAAAATTAGCATAACGTTCTGTCATCTCCAACATTATTTTTTCAAGCTGTTTAGCCTCATTTTTAACAGTTTCTTTATTATTTGGTGATTGAAACTCTATAGGATCTCCAATATATAGAGAGATTCTTGAGAATGGTAAGGGGAATAGAAAATGATCCCAGCTTTTAAACATTTTATATCTATTAATATTCATAACAACAGGGATAATTTTACATTTAAACTTTTTAGCAATATACACCACCCCATTTTTTACTTTTAATCTTGGACCTTTAGGACCATCTACTGTAACAATTATATCGTAACCATTCGTTAAATACTTTTCCGCTTCTATTATAGCAACAGCACCATCCTTAGATGAAGAACCTCTTACAGATTCAAAACCGAATTTTTTAATAACTTTAGTGGCCAATTCACCATCTTTACTTTTAGAGACTATACCACAACCTTTTATGAAATTGTTCATAGGATAGAATAGTGCAAGCTGACCATGCCATATAGCAAACACAATTTTTACTTTATTACTCTTTAATTCTTTAATTTTTTCTAATCCTATAATATTAAAACTAACCGTCTTAATCCAAAGCTTTACAATTAAAATAGCAATTTTTAAGAAAAAATCTTCCATTAGCCGAGAGCTTTTTTAACAATCTCACCAATTACGATTACTTCAGAATCATCAAGATAAGGATTTATTGGTAGTGAAAAAACGGTCTTGGAAAGTTTCTCGGCGATCGGAAGATCTCCTTCTTTATAGCCAAGATATTTGAAAGCATTTTGTAGATGTAATGGGACAGGGTAATATATTGCTGAGGCTATTTCACTCTGTTTTAATGCTTCGATGGCAATATCTCTTTTCTCAGATGTTATTGTATACTGATGATAAACATTAACACCGTTTTTTGTTTCTTCTTGATAACCCACAACATCTCCAATGGTTTGTCTATATAATTTTGCTACAGCTCTTCTCTCTTTGTTATGCTCATCGATATATTTTAATTTTACCTTTAGAATTGCTGCTTGGATATCATCTAATCTGGAATTAAAACCGATCATTTCATGATAATATCTAACATAAGAGCCATGATTTCTCAATGCCACAATAGTTTTGTAAGTTTCTTCATCATTTGTTGTTACCATACCACCGTCACCATAACACCCAAGATTTTTGCTGGGGAAAAAGCTAAAACAACCGACATCACCAATTTTGCCAGTTTTTATATCTTTATAAGTAGCACCAAATGATTGGGCACAATCCTCCACAATCTTTAAATTATATTTTTTAGCAATATCTTTTATTTTATCCATTTCACAAGGGTTACCAAAGAGATGTACAGGTATAATAGCTTTAGTTTTGGAGGTGATCTTTTCTTCTATTTTATTAACATCGATGTTCATCGTTTTTTCATCTACATCGACAAAAACAGGTTTACCCCCACAATAAACTATAGCTTCAGCAGTGGCTATAAAGGTAAAAGGTGTTGTGATAACCTCATCATCTTCTTTTATACCTATTGCCTTTAATGCAATATGAAGGGCGTCTGTTCCACTGGCTACACCAACAGCATATTTACAGCCAAGATATTTTGCAGCTTTTTCCTCAAACTCCTTAACATTAGGTCCTAAAATAAATTGAGTGGCATGAAGACTCTTATTTATCTCTTCTTTTATTTCATCACCTATTATGTTAAGTTCTCTCTTTATATCAAGCATTGGTATCATAAAATACCCCCAAATATTTTTTCTTTTAAATAACAGAAAATTTATTAAATAACAATATGTATATTTTTTGCAACAGTTATTTTTTATCTTTTTTTGTTGACATACTATAAAAATTAGTTTATAAAATAAATCCTTTAAAAATATGGATAAATTATTAAGAGGTGAAATAAATGGCACATACAGCTTCTGCAAGGAAAAGGATAAGGCAGTCAGAAAAAAGAAATTTAAGGAACAAAGCTTACAAGTCAAGGATGAAGACTTTTATAAAGAAATTTGAAGAGGCTTTGAAGAGTTCAGATCTTCAAAAAGCTGAAATGGCATTTATAGATGCTCAATCGATAATAGCTAAGACTGCCAGCAAAGGTGTTATTCATAAGAATAATGCTGCAAGAAGAATTTCAAGATTAGCTGAAAAGTTTAACGCAGTAAAGTCTAAATAACATAATATTATAATACAGTCTCAAAAGGGGGGGCTTTACCCCTTTTTTCTTTTTACTATCACCTTTGACAAAATCTTATTTTCATATATAATCTAATTAGAACAGAAATACAAATTATAAGGGTATAATAATGAAGAAATTAAATATTCTTTTTGTTGCTAGCGAATGTACACCCTTTGCTAAAACAGGGGGGCTGGGTGATGTTGTAGGAGTACTACCAAAGTATTTACATAAATATGGACACAATGTGAAAGTGGTTATACCAAGGTATTATGTAATCCCTAAGGATCGGTTGGAAAAAATTGATACTCCTCTGGGTGTACCTATGGGGATTATGGGGGAGTTATGGTGCGGGGTTTATAAAAATTTTTTACCAAATTCCGATGCTGAGATATACTTTATAGACTATGAGCTGTATTATGGTAGGAAAGATCTCTACAATAATGATGATGGAACAGGCTATATAGATAATGATAATAGATTTATGTTTCTATCAAAAGCGGCTCTTCAATTATCAAAATTATTACAATTTCCACCAGACATAATTCACATAAACGATTGGCATACCTCGATGATACCCCATATGTTAAAGACATATTATAAAAACGATCCGCACTTTTCCAAAGCTGCCACTGTATTGACAATTCATAATATGCAATATCAGGGTGTATTCTATAGTGGGGTTATGGATGTTTTGGGGAGTTGGGAGTACTATTTCGACTATGAGTTTAATGGTAAAGTAAATTTTTTAAAGGGTGGAATATATCTATCGGATATGATCACAACCGTTAGTGAAGGTTATGCAAAGGAGATACAAACACTTGAATTTGCTTATGGGCTTGAAGGTTGTGTAAAAGATAGAAGCAATGATCTTGTGGGCATTCTCAATGGTGTGGATTACGATGAGTGGGATCCTGAAAAAGATAAGTTTATACCAGCAAATTATAGTATAAATAATTTAGAAGGTAAAGGTATCTGTAAAAGGGAGTTACAGAAATTTTTTAATCTTCCAGAGAGGGATGTACCGATCTTCGGAGTTATAAGTAGATTGGTATATCAGAAAGGGATCGATATATTGGCAGAAGCTATCTATAAAATATTGGAACTTGATATTCAGTTTGTACTTTTAGGTAACGGTGAACCTTGGGCACATTTCTTTTTTGGTAAGATTGCTCATGATAACCCTTCTAAATTCGGTTGTTTTATCGGTTATGACAACAGATTGGCACATTTGATTGAAGCAGGTTGCGATTTTTTTGTTATGCCTTCCAGATTTGAACCTTGTGGGTTAAATCAGATGTATAGTTTGAAATATGGTACACCACCTATCGTTCATGCTGTTGGAGGGCTCAATGATACAGTGGAGAATTTTAACGAAATTACAGGTGAAGGGACAGGTTTTAAATTTTATGGCTTAAATGCACATAATCTTTTTAACACTATTGGATGGGCTACATATACCTATTACAACCTGAAAGATAACCTCACAAAATTAAGAAGAAATGGGATGGCAAAATCGTTTACATGGGATCAATCTACTTCTAAATATCTTAATGTTTATCAACGTGCTATAAATAAAAAACAAGGTTGATGCTATGTCAAAAAATATAACCTTTACCGATTGTTTAGAGAATCTGAAATCTGTATTTAACAGTGCCCTTGATGGGATATGGGGTATTGATAGGTTAGGGAATATTATTTTTTACAATGAAGCGTTTAAAAAATTTATTAATGATACTTATGGGTTAGAGATACAAGATGGTGATAATATAGAAAAATTTTTTCAAGGTAATAGAGGTTTAAAACTTAAAAAGATTTGGCAGAAATCCCTTAATGGAATATCTTTGAAAAGAGTTTTTGCTTTACAATTACCAAATAAGAATATACTTTATATACTTTTTAAGATCTTCCCTTTAAGGAATCAATCTGGTGAAATTTTAGGTTCTGTTATTATTGGTCGCAATATTACTAAAGAGAGAAGAAAAGAGAAACTACTTAAGCACAACCTTTCTGAACAGTACTTGATCAATGAAGTTTTTAAATCCCTTTTTAATCCTAAAGATTTTAATGATGCAATTATGAAAGTTCTAGATATGATAGGTATACATACTAAAATGAGTGCCATTTATGTTTATCAGGATTATTATGATGAAAGATACAGTCATTTAACATATGAATGGTATGATAGTAAGTTAAAATCTAAGGAATTTCCCAAAGAGTTTAATTATGATGATTTTTATGGATTTAAGGAATATTTGGTGGAAAATAATATTTTGATATATAATAAATTCAACGAATATAGTGATACAATAACAGATTTTTTTACTAGGATGGGGGCTAAATCAGCAGTAATCTTCCCCATGATGATCAAAGGTAAATATATCGGTTTTATCGTTTTTCAGGAAAATAAAGAGGATAGACTTCTTACCGTATCTGAGATTGATATTTTAAGGATATTTGCGAGTATCCTTGGTAATGCATTGATTCAAAAATACACTGAGGAGAAGCTTACGTATGCAAGTACACATGATCCTTTAACAGGTTTATATAATAGGGCTTATTTTGATGCTGAGATAGAAAGGCTAATAAATAGTAGAAATTTTCCGATAAGTGTTATAATGGCTGATCTAAATGGTTTAAAGCAGATTAACGATACCCTTGGACATAAAGAGGGTGATGAACTGATAATTAAAGCGGCAAAAGTGTTAACAAAGATATTCCGAAAAGAGGATTGTGTGGCAAGAATCGGTGGTGATGAATTCGCAATATTGCTTACCAAAACCGACGAAGAAAAAATGAATGAAGTAATAGCAAGGATAAGGGTTGTGGAGCAGGAGATAAATAGTGATGAGCAGATCAAAGTATCACTTGCAATAGGTGGTGCCACTGCATTTTCAAAGGATGAATTACAAAAAGCTATGCTACTTGCAGATGAAAGGATGTATATAGATAAAAAACGGATTAAAAATATTAATTAGATGTATAAATTAGTCTCTGTATTTAATAATAGAAGAGTAGAGATCTTTTTTACTGTAACAATATTTATCGATCTTTTACCAATTGATAAAATAATCAGATCTATTTTGATAGTTGCCTTATTCATATATTTTCATAAAGATTATAAACCTATCTTGCTTGGAAGTTTGATTTTGTTTTTTGTTCTAATGAATAATTTTGCCCTGTTTGTAGTTGATAAAGAGATATTTAATAATGGTGAGCAAAGGTACTATTCAGTTAACGGCACAGTGGAGGGTAGATATCTAAATGTAGGTGATATCATAATTGGGGATAGTATAAATATAAGTGATACAAAATTTCCAAAATATAAGATAAAAAATGAATATTTTAGAATAAGACTACCATTTTATACATCGTTAATGAAAATAAGGGATTATAATACAGAAAAGTTATACAATGTTTCAAATAGTAATATCAGTCTGCTACAAGCGATTTTTTATGGGAATAAAAGATATTTAAATGATTCTGTTATAGAGCTATTTACAGTAACCGGATTAAATCATCTTTTAGCTATATCAGGTCAACATGTAGGGATTATTCTTATGATGATTTTTTTAATATTGTATAAAATACCTACAAAAATAAAATTTATTGTGTCAACAATTTTTATATTCCTTTTCATACCGATTGCAGGATTTAAGATACCTGTTCTACGGGCTTCTGTTTTTCTGTTTATTGTATCCTTTGCATATCTTTGGGACAGAAAAGTGGTTTTATCAAAATTAGTAATATGGGTAGCATCTGTATTTATAGCAATAGATCCTGAAATTATCTATTCAGACTCCTTTGTGCTTTCGTTTTTGGCAGTTCTTGGAATTTCCATGATAGATTTTGATAGATATCAGAATAAGATCTATCTACCATTACTTATCGGATTATATGCATCTGCTTTTACGCTACCTTAT
>JAINCL010000307.1:0-2997 GCA_036574145.1 Deferribacterales bacterium
AGATGATGTTGATTATAGTTATAGCTTAACAGATAAAGGTGTAAAGGTAACTTTTAAAGTGGATAAAGCTGATGTTCAAAATGTTTTAAAAAGTAGTAATTGGCTTGAAACTGCTGAAATTGTTAGTGTTGGGGATGCAACTTATTTATCTGGTGTAGAAAATTTATCTACAGATAATTATTTGTATATTCAAATCAGTTCTGATGGTGCTACAGATGTTGATTACGGTTATGTTAATGAAAATACTATATATGTTGATTTTTATGATGTTAAGCTTATCTCAGACAAGAACCAGTTTGGGGGTAAAGGGGTCGTAAAAGATATTAAAGTTATATCCTCTTTATTTCCACAAAAGGTTAGGTTTTTAATTGAGTTGTCAAGGGAACAGAATTTTAAGGTTGGTTTGAAGGATGGAAGATATATAATTACTTCCAATAATTCGCTTCTGGAAAATAGTTACCAGATAATCAGTAAGATCGATTCAAGAACAGTTGATAAAATTCAAGGTATTAGTATATCTACAACTGGTAAACTGAATTATGAGAAAAATGTGATAGATGGTAATCTTGTGTTGTTATTCAAAGAAAATGTAAAATTTGGTAAAAATGTAAACCCGATATATTTCTTTGAAGGTGCACCAATAAAGTATGTAAAAGTTGGTAAGGTTTCAGGCAAGCCAGCAATAGTATTTGTTCCAAATGGTGATGTATATTCAAAAGTTGAGGAGAATAAAAGTAATATAGTTATTTATAGTAGCTTTGATAAGTTTTCTAAAAGTATAGAGGCACAAGATAAAAACGTTGGAAAAACAAAGATACAAGCTTCAGATTTAATTAGCCTAAGTGTAAAAGATATGGATATTAAAGAGGTAGTTAAACTAATTTATTATGGAAGAGATAAAAATATAATATTTGGTAAAGAGGTGCAGGGTAAAACATCTATTTTTGTGAAGGATGTTCATTATAAAACAGCTTTAGCTGCTATTTATCGTGAAAATAATCTGGTTGAAGTGGAAGAGGATAATGTTATATGGGTAATAAGTAAAGCCAGACAGGATGAGCTACTTGCAGAAAAAACTAAGCTTATAAAAATGGCAGAAGAGCAGCAAAAAACTGAGCCATTATTTACCGAAATAATTCCAGTGAATTATTATAAAGCTTCCGATTTTGATTCGGTTGTTAAAGGTGTTTTAAGTCCAAGGGGTAAGTCTCAGGTTGAAGCTAAATCTAATAGTTTTGTAATAACCGATACTAAAGCTGCAATAGAAAAGGTTAAATCTGTACTAAAAAATGTTGATAAACCGACTCCTCAGGTGACAATAGAAGCAAGGATTGTGGAAGTTACCGATAGTAACGATTTAAATTTGGGAATAAAATGGGGTGCTAATTATAATGTTAATAGAACATCTGTGAATTTCCCTGGTTCTATAAGTTTTGGTGGTGACGCAGGAGGATATATGGTAAATTTACCGGTTGGTAATACAGCAGGTGCACTTGCACTAACACTTGGTAATTTAAGTAATACATTTAATATCGATCTTGCCATATCAGCTATGGAAGCTCAAAACAAAGCTAAGACTATCTCAAGCCCAAAAATTACAACCCTTGATAATCAAGAAGCAGAGATCAAAAGTGGTGGAAAAGCTATTATTGTTCCATCAGGTGATAATACTCAGTCACAGACTATAGATGTAGGTATTAAATTGAAAGTGAAACCCCATATTACTGCTAACAATATGATTTTTATGGAGATTGAAGTGGAAAAGAGTTCTCTAGGAGCGGTTAGTGGAACAACTGCGGAAACTTTGGAGAAGAAAGCTAAAACACAAGTTTTATTAGCAAATGGGGAAACTACTGTCATTGGTGGTATTTACGAGGATGAACAGAATTTGATAAATACAGGTGTCCCTGGATTTAAAGATATTCCAGGTTTAGGCTGGTTATTTAAAAGTAAAATTGATAAAAGAACTAAAAGGGAATTACTTGTTTTTATAACACCGAGAATCAATAATCAATGAAAAAAATTTTTCTTATAGCAGGGGAAGAATCAGGAGATATCCACGGAGCAAATATGATCCGTCATCTTAAAGAGATGACGGATTTTTCTTTATATGGTACAGGTGGTAAAAAACTTAAAGAATTAGGTCAACATCAGTATTTTGATATAACAGAAATGACTATAATCGGTGTTGGTCAGGTCATCTCTAAGTTTTCATTTATTTTAAATATGTTTAAAGTGCTTAGAAATAAGTTGATTGAGGTAGATCCTGATTTAGTTATTTTGATAGATTACCCTGGCTTTAATCTTAGATTTGCAAAGTTTGCTAAAGAAAAAGGTTTTAAAGTGATCTATTATATAGCACCACAGATTTGGGCATGGCATTATTCAAGAGTTAATCTAATCAAATGGTATATAGATAAGGTTTATTGTATATTACCATTTGAAGAGGATATATTTAAAAAAGAGGGTGTTAATGCTTTATATGTTGGTAATCCTATAATAGATAACATAAATTTTAAGTATAAATCAAAGGATCATTTTATACGATGTTATGGACTAAATAATGACAATAAAAAAGTAATTGGATTACTCCCTGGTAGTAGAAAGAAAGAGATTATGAATAATATGCCGATATTTGTTGAGGCTATAAATTTGTTATCTGATAAATATAGATTTATACTGGCAAAGGCAGGTTCTGTTAAGGAAGAATGGATTGAACCATATTTGCAAAATCTGAATATACCAATCGTGGAAGATGCTCAATACGATCTGATGAAATATTCAGATCTTTTATGGTGTTGTTCCGGGACAGCCACTCTTGAGGCTGCCATTATTGGAACACCAGCTATTATTGTATATAAAGTATCTGGAATATCTTTGTTCGTATTGAAAAAAATTATAAAAAATCGTTGGATTGGATTACCTAATATCATTTTAAATAAAACTATTTTTCCTGAACTTATGAATAAAGATTTTAACCCTTTAATATTAGAACAA
>JAINCL010000308.1:0-4767 GCA_036574145.1 Deferribacterales bacterium
AATTAATTTTTATAAGCCAGAAATTGTAAAAAAGCCTGCTTTATATATTTATCCTGAAAAAGACAGTAATGTTGAAGTTAAACTTAATCCTATGGGAAAAATAATTAAAACTATCCCAAAGTATAAAGAGATATGGAAAGTTAAAGTAAGCAAAGATGGTTTAATTGATGGAAAATACATCTATCTTTTTTATGAAGCTGAGCTTTTCTTTCCTGTTAATCCGCCTGCCGAAGGTTGGGTAATTCCTTATAGTGAGCTTAAGAATTGGTTTGAGATACATCTTCCTAAAATCGGATTAAATGTAAGGGAGACAAAAGATTTCATGGATTATTGGCTTAAATCTTTAGAGCCTGCTAAATACTATATTGTAAAAATTCTTGATAGAGAATGGGTGAATAAAAATTTAGCTTTAGAAATAAAGCCTGAGCCAAAGAAATTTCTCCGCCTCATTTTTTACTTTGAACCGACAGAGCGTGAAGTCACTTTAAGGGAACCAAAAATAGAGCCATTCATCAGAGACGGATTTACAGCAGTTGAATGGGGTGGAATAGTTAAGGAAAGTAAAAAATCTGATATAAATGCTGAAATGTTATCAGTGATAGATACAAATTTATTGACAGAGTTTTCAAGTAATCAACAAAATACAGGTATTGAAATTTTAAAAGAGCTGACTATAAGTGAAAAAACAATTTCAATAAGAGTTAGAAGTGGTGGATGCACTGGTAAAGATAATATAAAGCCATACATAATGACTTTTCTTGATCAAGAAAAAAATACCCCTGTATGTGAGCTGACTTTTGTAAGAACTACTCCTGATTTTTGTAAAGCTTTTTTCCCAGAAGGTATAAATATAGTATATGACATTGAAAAAGATTTAAAGATAAAAAGTCCCTGCATTATCAAAGTTACCAACCCCGTATTTACAGAGAATATAATCAAGTGGTTCACTATCTTTGGCAAAGAGGAAAAGCCTGTTGCTGTTGATACTGATAAGGCGTTAGAAGAATATGCATTAAAGCTAAATTTACTTTCCTCAACTCTAAAAGCTATAGAAATGGAAATTCAAAAATATGAAAAGTCAACTCATCCAGACAAGAAAGAAAAGATAGCCTATCTTAAAAAAGAATTGAATAAGTTTAAGAATATGAAACCTGAAGAGTATGTATTAGAGGGTAAAGAGCAAGAAAAAGACCTTTTAAATCCCTCTTTTGGACCTCTTATGCCACCTATCAAAAAAGAGGTTGAAGTAATAGTAAAGGATAGGCTTAGTACAGGTTCAATGCTTGAAGTAGTCGGCATGACCAGGTCAGGACCTTTTTATCATGTGGCTGGAATGGTAGGAGAGTTGGAAAATTTGCCAAAAGGAAGATATAAGTTAGAGATTTATCTGGTTTATAAGAGAGAGTATTTTGGGTTTATTCCCAACTATTATGTTTATATTTCTAAACTTTTTAATAAATAATCGGTTATAATTTGTGTACAAGTTTTTCTAATATAGACAAAAGATATTAATAAAATTTACCAACTTAGCCCTTTACCTTACTCTAAACTTATCTTTTATAGTCCTTGAATACTCTTTTTCTAAGTCTTTTTTCCTAATCTCTTCCCTTTTATCGTAAACTTTCTTACCCTTTGCAAGGGCTATTTCAAGTTTTATTCTATTTTTTACTAAATAGACTTTAAGAGGTATTATTGTAAGTCCTTTCTCCTGGGATTTACCTGCGAGCTTATTGATCTCTTTTTTATGTAGGAGTAGTTTCCTGGTCCTCGTTGGCTCATGATTCGTATACGTACCCTGTTCATAAGGTGAAATATGGGAATTTAATAAAAAAGCTTCACCATTAACAATTCTTATATGAGAATCTTTTAAATTTATCTGGCCATTCTTACAAGATTTTACTTCAGTACCAGTAAGAACAAGTCCTGCTTCATAGGTTTCCAATATCTCGTAATCATGGTATGCTTTTCTGTTTTGAGCCAAAATTTTCATATTTACACCTTAATGATATAAAAAAAGCCGCATTAAAGCGGCTTTAAAATTTACGGGGACGACGAGACTCGAACTCGCGACCTCTGACGTGACAGGCCAGCGTTCTAACCAACTGAACTACGCCCCCAGTGTATGGGCGGTGCAGGGATCGAACCTACGACCCTCGGCTTGTAAGGCCGATGCTCTCCCAGCTGAGCTAACCGCCCTTTTTTTATAACTTCTTACGTCCCCAAGGGGATTTGAACCCCTGTTGCCGACGTGAAAGGCCGGTGTCCTAGGCCAGGCTAGACGATGGGGACACTTTATGAGCCGTGTAGGATTCGAACCTACGACCCACTGCTTAAAAGGCAGTTGCTCTACCTACTGAGCTAACGGCTCAACTTACGTCAATCTCAACGATCAACGGGATGTGTTTTATATCAGAACAAATCTCAAATGTCAACAAAAAAATTAATAATTTTTACATTTTTTCTTAAAATACCTCATTTAATGTGATTGTCTCTGTTCTATCAGTACCAACAGATACAAGTGCATACTTAACACCAAGATATTCTTTTATAAAGTCAAGATAAGCTTTCGCATTTTGAGGCAAATCCTCATAAACCTTAACCTTAGATATATCCTCTTTCCAACCATCAAACTCTCGATACACAGGGTTACAATGTTCAAGAATTTTTATTTCTGGAGGGAATGTTTCAAGTATCCTGCCATTATATTCATAACCTACACAAGCCTTTATTTTATCAAGACCACTTAATACGTCCAATTTTGTCAACGCAATATAATCTATACCATTTAACATTTTAGAGTATTTCATGGCCACAAGATCAAGCCATCCACATCTCCTTGGTCTCCCAGTTGTAGCCCCGTATTCATTACCGATTTTTCTTATCTGTTCACCAAGCTCATCGTGTAGTTCAGTTGGAAATGGACCACTTCCAACCCTTGTGGTATATGCTTTAGTTACTGCCACAACATTCGTTAGAAACTTTGGTGATAAACCTGTGCCTGTGAAGGCTCCACCTGTTGTTGGATTACTTGATGTTACATATGGGTAAGTTCCATGATCCACGTCGAGTAAGGTCCCCTGTGCACCCTCCATCATTATCTTTTTACCCTCATTAGCTAATCTATTTATGAGATATGAAGTTTCAGCAATATATGGTGAGAGTACCTCCGCATATTTTCTATAATCATCATAAATCTGTTGAGGATTTAATGTCTCTATATTATATACATTTTTAGCAATGGCATTTACCTCTTCAACATTTTGAAAAATCTTCTCCTTTAAAACCTCATCATCATAAAGGTCACATACTCTAATACCTACCCTTGCAGCCTTATCGGCATAACATGGTCCTATGCCACGACCAGTTGTCCCTATCTTTTTACTCCCCTTTCTATTCTCACTAAATTTATCAAAAGCCCTATGGTAAGGCATTATCAGATGAGCTCTTTTACTAATGAAAAGTCTACCAGTAAAATCTATCCCTTTTGCCTTCAGATCTTCCATCTCCTCAATCAGTGCAAGTGGATCGATAACAACACCATTTGCAATTATATTGTATTTATCTTTATGCATTATACCGGAAGGTATCAAATGTAGAACATACTTCTCACCATTTATAACCACTGTATGACCTGCATTATGACCACCAGAATATCTAACAACCACATCTGCCTCTTTAGTATAAATATCCACAACCTTACCTTTTCCTTCATCACCCCACTGGGCACCTATTACAACTACACAGCTCATAAAGCCACTCCTTTATTTTAATCTATTTCTCTTTTAAAAAAACCTTTTCTCCATTATCCCTTAAAATCTCAGCCTCTCTGAGATCCTTTGACATTTTTATTGCTCCATTTAAATCATTAGTTAATTGACATAACATCACCATATCATCCACATTAAATGCAATGCCAGAAGCAGATATATCATAACCGAATTTACTCATCAGATTATCATATCTGCCGCCCCCACCCAAAGATACTCCATATCTGTTGGAGACGATTTCTATATTTATACCTGTATAGTAATTTAAACCTCTCGTTTCACTTGCATCAAAAATAACCTTTTCTTTATCACCACCAAACTCAAAAAATCCCTGCATCAGAGATCTTATATAACTAACCCTTTCCACCAACTCCTTAGAAAAAAAAGACAATTTTTCTAATTTATCCAATATACTAATATCGCCAAAAGCTTCTGGCAGAAATCTTAATAGATTAGAGATATTCTCGTCAAGCTCGATTGCAGAGGATATCTTGTCTATTTCTGTGAAATTTTTAGCTTCCAAAAGCCTCAATAATTTCTCATTATTGATCAATTTGGACACTATTGATATATATTTTTTATCACCTATTATAATTTTATAATCATTAATATTTAATTTATCCATAACCCTTCTAATAATTAGAAGCAATTCAAGATCACCATTAAACTCATCTGATCCAAAAATTTCGCAACCCACCTGAAATTTTTCAGATTTCACACCCTTATGAACACCCACATTCCTGAACACCCTTCCATTATATGAAAGTCTCAAAGGTAGCGGCATATCTGTAAGGTAGTTAGCCACTATCCTACAAACTTGGGGTGTAAAATCTGGTCTTAACACCAACGATTTACCTGTATATCTGTCTATAAAACGTATTATATTTTCATCGTTAAAATTATAGGTTACATCTGCCAGAAGATCGTAATACTCATAAATAGGTAAAAATATCTCGGAATAACCATATAACGAGATCACTTCCGATATCTTACCTATTAC
>JAINCL010000309.1:0-7692 GCA_036574145.1 Deferribacterales bacterium
TTACGATGATGTAAATAAAGGAAAAGATTAAACAAAAAGGCGGTTTTCCCGCCTTTTTGTTTAGGAGATTCTCCTATGGACAGTTAAGAGAAAATTTGTTACTCAAGTTACATGATAGATGATATTATATTGTTTGATATAGGGAAAAAAGAGGAAGATAGAAAGGTATTATCAACAATCCTTTCTCTTTTCAAAGATGATAATCATGAAGTGGGAGAGAAGGAAATAAAAGAGATCTTAAATAGTTATCTGTCTGTTTTATTTAAAAATAAAATAATATATGAGTGTTAATGTTACAATAAATTCCCCAGATTAGGCTCCTTAAAATTGCCCAGTCAATATGTTAACTTACCTTCTAAACAGGGGGTAAAAATAAAAATGTATGGGTGAATATGTACTACTCAGTTAAGACTTTACTTTCAATAGGCAAAAGCTTATCAGAAATATCAAGAGAGCTATCCATATACCGCAAGACGTTAGAAAGATAAAAAAAATAGAAAAATTATAATGACCCTTATAAATTACAAAACAAATTCTATTGGAGACTTTAAAAAAAATTGATGTTTTATGATAGAAATAAAGGATATAGAGGTTTTTTAAGACGATAAAATATCAGTATTTGAGCGACTACAGATTTAGGGACATAGAAGATTTAAGATATCATGTAGATTAGTTTATAAGATTTTATAATGAAAGAAGAATATACCAGAGTTTAGGATATTTAGAGCCAAGTATAGTAAGTAGTTTATGTAGAAATAGAAGATCAGTATTTAGAAAGAGCAGAGACGAAAGATAGTTGCAAAACCTCGTAATATTTTTGAAAAACCCCATGATAAGCTACAATATCTCCCAAAAAAAATTCTTGACACTTTAGGGGTGTAGTGCAATAGCATTAATGGAATAAACTACAGAATTAAGTATTTTACTAAAAGTGAAAACTAGATAAAAAGGTGGGGAATTTTAAGGCACTTTACCCAATGAATTATGCTTGACTTTAACATTTAAAATGGTATTCATAAAAAAAGGATCATATAGGACTTAAGACAGTTTATGAAAGGTTTGTATATACATATACCTTTTTGTAAATCGAAGTGTAAATATTGCGGCTTTTTCTCAGAATGTAAAGATGAAGAGGTTATTTTAGCCTATATTAATGCTTTAAAAAATGAATTAAAACTATACGAGGATGACAAGTTTGACACTATATATATCGGTGGAGGTACCCCATCATTACTAAAACCTGAGTTGCTTTATGATCTACTTGAATATTTATATAAATTAAATGGGGATAATGCAGTTGAATCTACAATGGAGGTAAATCCTGATTCTGTTAATTCTGAACAATTAGAGATTTTAAAGATGTTCAACTTTAACAGGATTAGCATAGGTATTCAATCGCTGGATGATGATGTATTAAAATTTTTAGGTAGGGTGCATACAGCCAAAAAGGGTTTTGATGCCATCGAAATGGTTATGAGAATGGGTGGTTTTTCTATAAATTGCGATATAATTTACGATATACCTACTATTCCCTATGATAAGATATCTTATACTCTAAATAAACTTACTGAATTACCTATAGATCACATATCAGCTTATAATTACTCTTTCGATACAGATTTTTTAAAAGAGGATTACGATGCCGAAAGCTATTTTTATGAGGTTAAAGACTATATTGAATCCAAGAGTTTTATGCAATATGAGATTTCTAATTTTGCCATTGAAGGTTTTGAGTCGAAACATAATATTAATTACTGGATGATGGGTGAATATATAGGGGTGGGTGTTGCATCCCATAGTATGTATTATGATGATTGCTTGAGAGTTAGATCTGCTCATAGGGAAGGTATTGATGAATATATCAAAGATTGCTATGATATTGAAAAGCAGTTTATAACACAATATGAGCAACCTATTGAAGATATAGTCTTTGGACTTAGAATGATAAAAGGTGTTGATTTGACTGGTATATCGAAACGCTACGATTTAGATATCAGCATGATAATGGATAGATGCTATCAATTGTTTGATGAAAATTTTTTAGAGGTTAGAGGTGATAGGTTATGTCTAACAAGAAAAGGTCAATTATATTTGGATTATGTACAACAATATTTGTGGGATCGCTTTACCTCATAAATATTGAAACGGTTCAAGCTGGGTGTGCTGGCAATTGTATGACATGCCATCCAAAACTGGAAAATGATAATAAACATCAGTCCCTTAAAACATGTTATAGCTGTCATGATGGGAGTAAAACAAAATTATTTAGTTTAAAACCTCAAGCCAATGAAGGTTGCGGAAATAACTGTTTTGCCTGTCATAAGCAGTGGCCTAAGAACGGTTATCATGCAGATCTGGAGAATTGTAAAAACTGCCATAAAATTAAAGGGTGAGATGACTCACCCTTTATAATTTAATTTAGAAGTGATGGTTCAATATCGATTTTGGCATTTTTCTTTAGGTTATTTATATAGCTATTATAAGCTTCAGTTTGTTTTAGATTAAGGATATACTGGGTGATAATATCCTTTTGGTTTTCAAATTCATCCATTAGGGAATCTTTTATACTTTTAACTTGAAAGATATAGAAGTTTGTACCATGCAAAAATAGTTTATTCACAAGTTTCCCAGGTTTTGTTGTAAATATCGCGCTGGTGATTTCACTATTAACACCGATATTTGGGATTGGGTCTTTTCTTTTAAATGGTGGCAGATCCTTTGCAGGTATATTTAATAAAACAGATACTTCATTGATATCGGCTTTTTTGAGAGCCTCTTCAGCTTTTTTTCTGAGAAGTTGTTCTGCTGCTGCGTATGAAGCTGCTTCCTTTACCTTATCTTTGATCTGTTCCAGTGGCGGGATTGTGGGTTCAATCCTCTCAATTATTTCAAATACATAATACTTACCATTCATCTGTATAAGGTTACTCATTTCACCTTTATCCATATTAAATAGTATATTTTTTACTTCAGGAGTAATTATTGCTGATGTTGATTTTTCTGTTAGTAGTTCTGTTTCTTTGAGGGTTAGATGACCATCTTTTTGAACAAAAGATGCTAAATCTGAGTAAGATGTGATTTCTTTGTACTTGTTCTGTACATATTCACGATATTTCTGTTGTAATTTCTCCTGCATCAATAACTTTTTGATATCATTTTTGGCTTCAAGGAATGTAATCTCTTTTTGAGGAAGATATTTCTCATTTTTTATAATGTGGTATCCAAAAGGTGATTTGACAGGTTTACTTATCTCCCCTTCTTTAAGCTGAAACAGTGCATCTTCAAACTCTTTTACCATCATCCCTCTTTTTACAAAACCGAGATCGCCGCCGGTATTCTTTGAGATATCATCTGAATATTTTCTGGCAAGATCTTCAAATTTTTTCCCAGATATAGCTTTTTTGTAAATATCATTAGCCTTTTTTAATGCTTCCTGTACAGATTTATTATCGTTAAAATCGTTTATTCTTATTAAGATATGTCTTGTTTTTATTTGTTCATCCTGCTTAAATTTCTCTTTATTCTTAAGATAATAGCTTTCAAGATCTTTATCAGAGATATTGTCAGTGACATTGATATTATCTGGAGATAATTCTACATATCGTGCTTTTATTTTTACCGGCTCCAGAAATCTGTTTTTATTTTCGTTATAAAATTTTACTATATCATTGTCCGACAAAGATACCTGATTTTTGAAATTTTCAACATTTAGCTGAACATATGATACCTCAGCTATTTTATTCCTGAATTTATATTCCTTTAATACCTCTTCATCTTTTACAAATACAGTTGAAACGATTAAACCTTTTATTTTGGTTAGAAGTATATTGCTACGAATATCATTTTCAAAAATTTCTGGTGTAATACCGTTAAGCCTTAATACTTCGATGTATCTATTTTTATCGAAGGTGCCATTGCTTTGAAATGCTGGAATCTTTTTTATCTCTTCTAAAACCTCTTGATCTGTCACCGGTATTTTAAGATTAATCGCTTCATCCATTAAGAGATATTTAGATGTGATCTCATCAATTACCTTGCCTGTGAGCATCTTCTGATCGATATCTGTGCCAAAAAGTTGTTTGAATGTCTGGGAAATGTTTTCATAGGTTTTTTTGTACTCATTAAAACTTATAACATGATCGTTGATCTTCATGGCGTAGGTTTTTTGATTACCTTTTCCACCTACTCCCCAAACTAAGAATATTGTACCTATAAAAGATGCTATAACAATCCAGAGAAAAATTGAGAGTATCTTTTTCTGGTTTCTAAAATGTCTTAACATGGTTACCTCATCATTTTTTTAATAAAAGCCCGACAGGGTTGCTCCGGCACATGAGCACACTGCTACCGTTGCTTCCTTCCGGACCTGGCGGGGTTCACAGCTAACCCATTGCAGAGTCCCCATCGAGCTATTAATACCCACCAGATGCTGATGGGTAATAATTTTGACAATTTAACAGATAACTTTTACCTAAAAACTACAATAATGTCAAATGTTAAATTTTTGCTAATCGTAGTTGGGTATAAAAAATCTATCCATATTACATAATATGTTTGCCAAATTTAAAATCTAAATTTCAGTGTGTCTGTCTTTTTATTATCCGGGCAGACATCTATACAGTTTCCACAGTTATGGCAAAGGTAGTTTAAACCATCTTCCATCGGATTGATACACATCGGGCATGTTCTTATACAACTGTAACAATTGCTACAGTTTTCCACCACTTTCTCAACACGTAATCCTTTCTTATTTCTAAATAGTGAAAGAAATGTCCCTTGTGGGCAGAAATATCGACACCAAAATTTATAGTAGAAAAACTCCATAAATAACAGGAAAATTATAAATGCTGCTTCAAAAGTGATGTAATGGAATTTTACAAGTACAAGTGCCTGTGACGACATTAATCCTGGTGCAGAGATTAGATTTAATAATGGTATTCCAGCAATACCTGTTAGAGTTATACCTATTAGTAATGTTATAAATCTTGTAGCATTGGTTTTAGTGTTCCTTGTTTTTGAGTAGGTAGGTTTTTTCAATTTGATACGGAATTTTTTGGCTATAGATTCTATAAATTCGGTTAGTAGATAGTATGGACACATCCAACTACACCAGACTCGCCCAAGCAAAATCATTAACATTATCGGTACTATGGTGGATACCAACATAACCATTAAAAAAGATTTTGATGAGATCATAGCCTGAAAAATCGATAGGGGATCAGCAATTGCTATATCACCGATGTCTAAGGAATAGAAGGTACCTTTAACAAATGTGATTTCAAAAACATTCAGTAAAGGTATTATAAAAATCGATATAAAAACTATTAATTGTGATATTCTTCTATATCTTCTAATCATTTTTACCAGCCTTCAATCTTTTCTTGAACCTTAAAGTTATTTTGATATTTAGGTTTTTCTTCTGCTTGTATGTTCTGTTTTTTCTGTAGGAGTTTATCTCCTTTATAGTAATCTGTTGTTATTTCCTCAGATTTTTTATGTATCATTTTCGATCTCTGATAATAAAAACCTGCGGTATCTTTATTTCCCATACCTGTAGGGATTATATTTATAGATTTAGGCTCCGTGGGGCATTTTTCTACGCAAATACCACAACCTACACATTTTTCGGTTATTACAGGTAAAATGAATTTCTCCATAACGATGGCTTTATCCTGAAAAGGGCAAACATTGTAGCAGGTTGAACAGATCTGTGCTTTACCGGTATTTATAATCCCTTCTTCCTCTTTAACATATAGGTAATTGAGGCATCTGTTTTGTTCGATATGTGCCATCCCTATTTTTACTTTTTCAGGTTCTACAAGATTGTGATCAAGGGCACCGGTAGGACATACAGATGGGCATTTCATACATAAATAGCAAGCTCTTTCTTTAGCAAAGATGTATGGTGTCCCTATCTGTAATTTTTCAAAAAGATCGGCTCTTTTGATGGAATCGTAGGGGCAGACCTCGATACATCTTGCACACCTTATACACAATTCCATAAACCTCTTCTCATCTACAGCACCAGGTGGCCTTAACCTGTTTACCTGATAAAAACCTTTAAAAGGGTTGTTGTTTAAAATATCTTGTAAAAATTTTCTAATACTCATTTAATTTATCCCTTTCTTTTCTTTGTTCACTTTTAGAAAATCCTTTTAAGCTAATATTTGTTATTTCACCTTTTCTAATTTTATCCACCTCTTCTTCAAAATTGAAGTAGTGGTGAGAGATATCTATGATGGCATCATGATTTTTTATCCTTTGGCAGATATCTTCAAGCTGATCTTCGTTTTCAGCTTCGAGAGTTACCACTATTCCACATTTATCTTCAGAAACAGTATGAATTTCAAGTTGTTGGAACTTTTTTAGATAATTTATTGCATCATCCAATCTTCCAGTGATGTATGTAACTAAACTTCCCGTAAATATCATAGTGATCTCCTCAAGAAAAAAGGGGGTTCCCCCCCTCATTCTTTTTATACAAAGGGTTCATTAACATCTGAGATAACATATTTATCTTTCAGCTTAACAGGTCCAGATACCTTTCTTATTCTAACAGCCGCAACTTTATATTCAGGTTCAAAAGAACCTGGGTCTACAGCATCATTACATACGAAGTTTACCATTCTGTCTTTAAACTGGTCATGCATAGGTACAAAAAGGATACCTGGCAGAGATTTCTGAGTAACCACAGCAGGCAGTACTATTTTACCCCTTCTACTTTTCACCTCAACCATATCACCATTGGTTATTCCATACTTTTTAGCATCTTCTGGGTGTATTTCAACAAAACTATAAGGCTGTGCCCTTGCAATTTCTGGTATTCTCATGGTCATTGTGCTTGTATGCCAGTGTTCAATAACTCTACCGGTTGTTATAAAGAATGGGTAATCCTTATCTGGCTCTTCGGCTGCTGGTTTGTATGGGCGCAGGAAGATATTGGCTTTCCCCTCTTTCTTAGGATCCATATAAAAATAGATCTTTGCATCAGCAGGTATTTTTATACCAAATTTTTCAAGGAACCCTTTATGTTTAAACATAGGGTCAAGTCCCCTTACATATCTTCTAACAGTTCCTGGATGATCTGGGCTTGGGCATGGCCACTGAATACCAGTTTTAGAAGCCTTTAACCTTTCATAACTTACACCAGCGAAGGAATGGTCAGTATCTTTTGTGACTTTAGTATAGTCAGCCCACGCCATGGCATAAGCTTTTTGAGGGTCATCCATATTCCATGGTATCAATTTTTCAAGCCCCATTCTTTTTGCAATTTGGGCTGCTATCCATATATCTGGTTTTGCTTCACCTGGTGGATTGACTGCTTTATCTGTATGCTGACTTCTTCTCTCGGAACATCCAAAAACACCACCTTTTTCGTAAAGGAATGCTGCAGGCAATATTACATCTGCCATCTGGGTAGTTCTTGTTGGGAAGATATCCAATACCACAAGGAAAGCATCCTTCATCCCTTTTAAATATTTGTTTACATTTGGTAATGATTGAGCAGGGTTTGTAGTGGAAATTAGCATGGCTTTAATAGGTTTTGTGGAATCGTTTTCGCCACCTAAATTCTCAAACATTTTTACTGTATGGAAACCTGGTTTTGGTTCGATAGTACCCTCAGGTAATCCCCATTCCTTTTCTACATGTGCCCTCCATTTTGGGTCGGCTACCGGTTTTGTACCTGGTAGA
>JAINCL010000310.1:0-2049 GCA_036574145.1 Deferribacterales bacterium
ACTCCTTTTAAAACTTCTAACATTTAATAACGGATTATCACTCTCAACAGTATTTATACCTACTAATATCGCATCACTTACCGATCTCATATACTGGACATAAATTCTGGATGATTCATTGGATATCCATTTAGAATCTCCATCCACCGTGGCAATCTTACCATCAATGGAAGCAGCCGCTTTAAGAGTTATGTAAGGTTTCCCTGTATATATATATTTTGCAAAATCTTCAATAATCTCTGCACATAAATCTTCAGCATACCCCAAAAACACCTCTATTCCAGCATCAAGGAGTTTCTCAATACCTTTCCCGCTATTTTGGGGATTGGGATCCACCACTCCGATAAACACCCTTTTAATCCCAGCTTTTATTATAGCTTCAGTGCAGGGAGGAGTTTTTCCATAACTAGAACAAGGCTCAAGGGTAACATATAAATCGGCACCCTTAGGGTCTTCAGAGCAATCTTTCAAAGCTTCAACCTCAGCATGTGGCATACCAAAACCTGTGTGGTAACCCCTTCCAATTATCTCACCATTTTTAACAATCACAGCCCCCACAGTGGGATTGGTCATCGTATAACCTTTACCCATGAGAGCTAACTGGACAGCTTCCTGCATTACAATTAATGGATTAACCAACTCTCTCTCCTATCTTCTTTTCTGTACCGTTAATTATTCTTTTTATATTTTCTTTATGTTTATATATCACAAAAATCACAAGAAGTGCAGTAAAAATTTTTATTATATTAGAATGTTCTATGTAAAATATTGCAAACATAAGACTTAAACCTGCCACAATCGATCCCAACGATACCATACGCCACACCCCCACAACTATTATAAAAACAATAAAAGCAATCCCAAGACTGATAGGGCTCACAGCCAGGTATACCCCAACAGCTGTTGCAACACCTTTACCACCTTTAAAATTTAAAAAAACAGTGAACGTATGACCCAAAATAGCAATAACTCCAAATATCAAAAGATATTCGGCATTGAAACCGAAATAGTACTTCAATATAATAAGTGGGATATAACTCTTCATCATATCCAATAAAAATGCGATTAAAAACCCTTTAAATCCAAGAATTCTACCAACATTTGTGGCACCCACATTACCACTACCTAAGGTCCTTATGTCAACCCCTTTAACCAATTTAACAATAAGATAAGAGAAAGGGATCGCTCCGATTAAGTAAAAACATACCCCTATTAAAATAAGTTCAATCATTTTACAAACACCCTATGTAATATCGATCTTTTTAACACTATTGCATCCGACTCACATACTTCATGACAACAGAAACATTCTATACATCTTTTATCTAAAATTGTAAAATTATTATTTTTATATTCAAGCGCTGAAGCTGGACAACTCTTCATACATAACCCACACTTAATACAGCTATCTTGTAATATAAATGGCTTAACATATATCTTATTGGAAACCCATCTTTTTATACCATCAGGTATATGAACCTTCATAGAAACAGGTACTTTTAACCGATCAAAGCAAATATCGTTATCCATAACCAGTTCATATTCTTTATCAACAACATTCGTCTTACAAAAAGTGCTATCAAAGCCGATAAGCTTTGTAACAGCCAAATCAAGAGCTATCGTATCCTCACTACAAGCGACCATGCCGATCTGTTTTGGTGAACCCCTTGATGGTCCATCACCTTCATGGGCAATTATACCATCCAGCAAAGTTACCACTTTATCATGGAACAAACTGTAAAATTCGTAAATCTTCCTTCCCAACATCGTATTATTGGGATACTCCCGATGAAAACTTACCTTATTACTACCAGGAATAAGACCAAAAATATTTTTAACACCCAATGTTAATCCTGTGAGTGAATGGGTTTTTAGTTTAGGTAAATTTATAATCATCTCCACTTCATCCGCTAACCCGGTATATATAAATCGATTCTTTTCAGAAGGTTTAAAACTTTCAAACCGAACTACTTCAATACCTAAATCTTGACAAACAGCAGCTATACCTGTCTTCTCCAGCACTTTTTCATAATTCATATTTGCACCAGG
>JAINCL010000311.1:0-3593 GCA_036574145.1 Deferribacterales bacterium
TAGACTTAATTCATATGCAGCTTTTGCAGTAAATACCCCCTCAGCAACCATCTTCATCTGTTTTTGAATCTCATCAATACTTTTCCCTTTGGCAATCTCAAGCCCCACCTGTCTATTTCTACTTAAATCCCCTGTACAAGTTAAAACAAGGTCCCCTAAACCACTAAGCCCCATAAATGTCTCTAAATTTGCACCCATCTTTATTCCGATACGTGTTATCTCTGCAAGCCCCCTTGTAATAATACCTGCCCTTGCATTATTACCAAATCCTAAACCATCAGAGATCCCCACAGCTATGGCAATAACATTTTTTAATGCTCCCCCTAATTCAAGCCCTATCATATCATCTGTTCTATATACCCTAAAATAGCTATTAGAAAAAAGTTTTTGCCAGTAATGAGCTATATCATCCTTTTTAGATGCAATACTAACGGCTGTAGGCTTCTTCAAAACCACCTCTATAGCAAAAGATGGACCTGAAATTATGGAGATATCACATTGTAAATTTTCATTAAAAATATCCACCACCAATTCCCCTGTACCTATCTCAATCCCTTTGGTGGCAATTACTATATTCTTACCTCCTAAAATAGTTTTAAAACTTTTTATTGTACTTCTTGTAAATTGTGTAGGTACCACCCAAACAAAATTATCAAAATCGGCTAAGATGCTTAAATTACTGAACGATTCTGCTTTTAAATTATGATTTAACTCTATATCTGGTAAAAAAACGGCATTAACATGTCTATTATTAATCGAATCCACAATCTCATCTTCCCTTACAAACAGGGTAACATTATTACCATTATCACACAAAAGGTTTGCCAGAGCTGTGCCCCACGTTCCACCACCAATAACTGCTATTTTCTCTTGCATTTTTTCACTCCTTTTAGTAATATTATACAAAAAATTATAAGGTGTTTTATGGGTAAAATCAACCAATATGATATAGACCAATTAAAAAATGTTAATGAGCAACGGGTTTGGGACCTTCTGGCAGAATATATCGAAAAAGATAACGATCTATGCACATGTAGTATATGCATACTTGATATTGCAGCAATAGTTTTAAATTCAATACCTCCACATTATCAGACTTTTGAAGAATCCCTTGACAAAGCTAAAGCCAAAGTCTCAGATGAATTAATTATAGAAAAAATAAAACTGGCAGTTGAAAAAGTCAAAAGATATCCGCATCATTTATAGTTAAGTAGTTGAGTGGTTAATTGTGGTTCCAAATCAAACTACACAAAACTCATTCCCCAGTCAACCAATATTCAACTCAAAAAATCTTTAGTTAACCCATATCCAATTCAACTAATGCTCAATTTACCCAATCATCTACTCAACTAATCTATTTTAGCATTTATACTTTTAAAAAATTTACCATATTCTTTATCTTCTTTCATTATATGATTGACGACCCATTGTTTTAAGAACTCCAATAGATTTATTCCCACAACCTCTTTACCACTCTCAAAATCGTTTATCACTTTTACCACCTGTTCCACAAGATTCTTATGGCTACGCTCATGATCGGTTTTCTGAGGATAATTAAATTTTTTAAAAGCTTCCTCCTCAGATTGAAAATGATAGACTGTATAGTTTGCAAGCTCTTTAAGAATCTCACCCATTACAGATCTTGATTTACCTTCCTGCATGGCAGCATAAAATTTGTTTAGCAGTCTTATAAGCTCCTTATGTTGCTCGTCAAATTTCTTAACACCTGTTTCTATCTTACTACTCCACTCAAGTAACTTATCTGTTCTGCCTATATCGTATTTAGAAACATCAGTATCTATCTCTTTGGCTATCGACTTAATAGAGTCTCCAGATTTTGCAAACTCTTCGGCAGAATTATATAGAATATTACTCTTTTCTGATATGTTAGTTATATTTTGAGAAATATCTGATATTGCAAAGGTATGCTCCTCCATACTCTTTAATATCTTATCCAGCTGACCAACAAGATTTTTTACATGATCATTGATAGTTTGAAAACTCTCCACTGTATCCTCGGTAATTACAACTCCATTATCTATTTTTTTAACACTCTCCATCATAAAACTATTTATCTGTTTTATTTCAGCATTAAGGGAGGATATAACTGTTCTTATCTCCTTTGTAGAATCTGTGGTTTTTATGGAAAGCTTCCTCACTTCATCAGCTACAACAGCAAACCCTCTTCCGGACTCCCCTGCCCTTGCAGCTTCAATAGCAGCATTTAGAGCCAACAGATTAGTTTGATCGGCAATATCATTAATCGTTACCGTAAATTTTTCTATCTGTTCGTACCTTTTCATAAATTCCACAATATTCTGACTAAGCTTTTTAATAACTTCAGATATTTCCAATATATTACTTTTCAAATTATTTACTTTAGTTATCCCCTCATCTGCATTACCAGAAAGATTAGAAGCATCAGTTAAAGCTAATTTACAGCTTTCTACAATATGTTCACTTGTGGCAGTTAACTCCTCAGCAGCAGAAGAGATACTGCTTGTGCTATCACCCACAAGCTTTATCTCAGACAAAACTTTCCCTTGAGAGTCTTTCAATTCATCAGCCGCACTTGATAAAGCAACCGAGTTGGTTTTGACCACTCTAAGACTACTCCTGATTCTGTCAGTTAAAGCACTAATACTTCTCGTTATCAAACCCAAAATACCAGTGTAAGCTGGAATAGATGTTGTTAGATTACCTTTGGCAATATCCTCTATACTCTTTACGATGAAACTTAATCTACTAACAAATGATTTATATATAACTAAGTATCCCAAAATAAAAAGAATAGGGGAAATTACTATAACAGCTATATTTATGTAAAAAATAGTATCTTTTATATGTTCACCATCAGAAGAATCTACATAGATGTTTATTAAACCTATTAATACCAACAAAACAGCATTTAATAGGAGAAATAATAAAATAATTTTTTCAATAGAGACTCTTTTCATAGCTGCACCTCCACTTATAAAGTTATATCTATTATCCACATGATTGTCAATTTTTTTTTAATTCAGACAATATATTCATGACCAAATTAGCAAATCCACTGACCCACATTTTTCAAGACATTCTTTTTGGAGACATCATATTGAGTAGTGCTTCACTACTGTTTTTAATAAATTTCTCTCGCCAACTATAGAGTGTGCTAGGTGAAATATTGTTTACTCTGCATAAATCCTGAATCGTCAACCCTTCAAAATAACCGATGGCTATACTATACATTATTAGTTCTACCTTGTTCTACAATTTCCAATAACAATCTTTCCTTAATTTTACTTTAAATCTCTCCAACAATTTTTCCTTCTCTAATTCTTTCATCTTTGTCCCTCTTATTTCTATTATAAAACATTAATTTCTTTTTTTAAAGTCTCCAATAGAATTTGTCTCGTAATTTACGTGGGTCATTATACTATTTTACATTCATATATAACCTACACTATTGAACGCCTACAATAACCATTTAAAATCACAAAACAGTACCATCCACCATTTAACATTTAACATTCCCATTCCCAATTATCTTACACATTCACATACACATGCACTTGTACTTGAACTCTAAAATTTTATTGACAACTATTATA
>JAINCL010000312.1:0-8496 GCA_036574145.1 Deferribacterales bacterium
TATAATGTAAACATACGTATACTAAGGGGATATATACTTACTAATATATATGGGGTATTGAGTGGAAAGATATAGAGCTACTGGTGTGGCGTTTAAACGAGCTGGTAAAATTTACGATTTTCTTACCAATGGTGTTGAACTCTCGGTTGGTGATTTTGCAATTGTGGAAACTGAAAAAGGTGAAGATATCGCTGTGGTTGTGGTCAAAGATAGGGAGATAGAGGTGCCTGATGAACAGGTCATGAGATCAATCTTAAGAAAAGCAACTCCTGATGATCTGAAAAGGGCTTCCGAAAATAGAAAGGATGAACCTGAAGCGTTTCGTATCTGTAAAGAGATCATTAAAGAACATGGGCTGCCTATGAAATTGTTGAGGGCTGAATATACCCTTGATAGAAAAAAACTTACTTTCTATTTTACCGCAGATGGAAGGATAGATTTTAGACAGCTTGTTAAGGATCTTGCAAGGATATTTAAAACACGGATAGAGATGAGACAGATAGGTATCCGAGATGCTACGAAGATATTGGGTGGTTTTGGTATCTGTGGTAGAGATCTTTGCTGTGCAACATTTTTAAGACAGTTTGATAACATTTCTATAAAGATGGCTAAGGATCAGAATCTACTCTTAAATCCATCCAAGATTTCAGGTATATGCGGAAGACTTATGTGTTGCCTAATGTATGAAAAAGATTTATATGAAGATCAGGTTTCAGAAACTGGAGAATTTGTAGAATTAGAGGATATAATAGATGATAATACTGGAGGCAATATATGAATAGACCTACATTCTATGTCACAACCCCTATATATTATGTAAACGATGTACCTCATATAGGGCATGCATATACCACTGTCGCTGCTGATGTTATATCAAGATATAAGAGATTGTCAGGTTATGATGTTTTTTTTCTAACAGGTACCGATGAACATGGACAGAAGATCGAACAGGCAGCTGAGAAACAGGGTGTTACTCCAAAACAGCTGGCAGATAAAGTGGTGGAAAGATTTAAGAGTTTATGGATAAAATTGAATATCTCCTATGATAAATTCATAAGAACCACCGATGAATACCATAAAAAATGTGTTCAGCATATCTTTAACAAGATGATGGATAATGGTGATATATATGTGGGTGAGTATGAAGGATGGTATTGTACCCCATGCGAAACCTATTGGACAGAGACGCAGCTTCTTGATGGTAATTGTTGCCCATCCTGTAGAAGAGAGACCACAAGACTGAAAGAGCCAAGTTATTTCTTCAAGATGTCAAAATATCAGGAACAGTTATTAAGACATATAGAAGAGGATCCTGAATTTATAAAACCAGCTTCAAGAAGGAATGAGATCATTGCATTCATCAAAGAGGGGTTAAGGGATCTTTCTGTCAGTAGGGTTTCATTTAAATGGGGGATACCTGTTCCAGAAGATCAAAAACATGTAATCTATGTCTGGATTGATGCTCTTACCAACTATATCTCGGCTTTAGGTTACCCTAATGAAGATGATCTTTTTGGTAAATTTTGGCCTGCTGATTATCATATTGTTGGTAAAGATATTCTAAGATTTCATACAGTATATTGGCCAACGATGCTTATGAGTTTGGGTATTCCTCTGCCTAAATCTGTATTTGCCCATGGTTGGTGGACAGTGGAAGGGCAAAAGATGTCTAAATCTCTTGGTAATGCAATAGATCCAAATTGGTTGGTTGATAAATTTGGTGTTGATCAGATAAGGTATTTTCTGATGAGGGAGGTTCCATTTGGACTGGATGGGGATTTCTCTTTTAAGGCACTTATACATAGGATAAATGGTGATCTGTCCAACGATCTTGGAAATCTTTTAAACAGGACGCTTGGTATGGTTAATCGATATTTTGATGGAATTGTTCAGCCTTATACTGTTTCAGATGAGGCGGATGATAAGATTGCGGAACAGATAGTATCGACATTTAAAGAGGTTGATAGTCAATTAAATGAACTTGCTTTCAATAAAGCTCTTACTACTATTTGGGATATGGTAGGTGCGTTAAATAGATACATAGATTATTCTGCACCATGGAATCTTGCTAAAGATCCGGCTAAAAAAGATAGACTCGGTTCTGTTTTATATACGGTTCTTGATGGTATCAGAGCAATATCATTAATGATATACCCCTTTATGCCAGAAACTGCAGTTGAAATTAGAAAGCAGATCAATACTAAAAGGGAGATATATAAAAGTACTTTTGAAGATCTATGTAAGGTGCGGGTACTTGAGTCTGGACAAAAGATAGGGGAGATAAAACAGCTTTTCCCAAGAATTGATGAAGCTTCTATGAATATTGAGATTTCTAAGGTTTCAGAGGAGTCTAAACAGGAAGAGGTTATAGATTATGAATATTTCTCTAAGATGAAACTTAAAGCTGGTAAAATAGTATCCGCGGAGAAGATCGAAAAATCTGATAAATTGATTAAGTTAAAGGTTGATTTAGGTGATAATTCTCTAAAGCAGATCATTGCAGGTATCGGTAAGAGCTATAAACCTGAAGATTTAGTTGGTAAAACTGTTGCGATTGTTGCGAATCTCAAGCCAGCTAAGCTTATGGGGCAGATATCTGAAGGGATGGTGCTTGCAGCAACAATCGATGATAAGCATCAGGTTTTAGAACTACCAGAATATGTGAAGCCGGGGAGTGTTATTAAGTGATTCTTGAAAAAGAAGATTCACAGGAATACAAGTTTTTCATAACGGAACTTGAAGCTGTCGCATCCTCAGGATATTTTTTTACAGATACCCATGCTCATTTTCATTTTAATGAGTTTGAAGAGATAGAAAATTTTCTGCGTAACTGTAGAAAATTTAATGTTGGCAGGGTATTAACTGTTGGTATAGATTTAGAAGATAGCTTCAAGGCGAAAGAGTTGTCAGATGGTGTAGATATCGTATATTATACAGTTGGTTTTCATCCACATGATGCAGGTAAATTTTCAGATGATGTTTTAATCGAATTTCAAAAAGTTATCGGTGATGGCAAGATGTTGGCAGTGGGTGAGATAGGGCTTGATTTCTATAGGAATCTATCACCTGTTGATCAACAAATAAAAGTGTTTGAAAAGATGCTGGAGTTTGCCAGGATTAATGGGAAACCGGTAATAATTCATAATAGAGAAGCATCAGATAAGGTTTCTGAAGTTATCGATTCAGTTTTGGATGCTGATGAAAGGATTGGTATAATACATTGTTTCAATGGTGATAGAAGATTTTTAAGATGGGCACTTGATAAAGGGTTTTATATCTCTTATGCTGGACCTGTGACTTTTAAAAAAGAGTATGAGTTAAGAGATACTTTAAATTATGTACCTCTTGATAGATTATTTATCGAAACAGATTGCCCATATCTTTCACCAACACCGAAAAGAGGTAAGTTAAACGAACCTGCCAATGTTGTATTTAATGCCTATACTATAAAGCAGGTTAAAAATGTATCTACGTTGAAACTGGCTGAGATTTTGGAGAACAATTTTAAATTACTGCTTGAAAGGTGAAATGAGTAAAATTCTTTTAATCGAAGATGATAAATTCAGTGCAAATGGGATTATAGAACTTCTCACCAATGAAGGTTTCTTTGTGGATCATGCTGTAAATGGTAAAGTCGCTTTTGAACTGTTAAAGGAGTTCTCTTACGACCTTATTATTACTGATATTATGATGCCAGAGCTTGATGGAATTAAATTTTTACATCGTATTAGATCCATTAATATAGATGTACCTGTTATAGTTGTTACAGCATATGATACAACTGAAAATATGATTGCGGTTTATGAATTGGGAGCTGTTGAGATCTTGGAAAAGCCATTTGAATTAGATAATTTTTTAAATCTCATTAGAGAGATATTGGTAGAAAAACGGTAACTTTTATTGTATTTATTCATTTTTTATTATAAAATATAATATGGAGGTGTTATATGATAAATATAAAAAAGATTTTGGTGACAACAGATTTTTCTGAGACTTCAAAATATGCGATGGAGTATGCACTTGAGCTTGCCAAAAGTTTTAATGCTGAAGTTGAGATTGTACATGTTATTTTTGATGAGAGTCAGGTTGTGGCTTTTTATTTACCTCAGGTAACATTTCAGAATCTTGATCAGGAATTGGAAGATGCTGCAAATAAGCAGATGCAAGAGTTTTTAAGTTCTTTTCCTATTTTAAATGAGATTATATATTCAGTTAAAATGCTTAAAGGGACAGCGTTTGTTGAGATTATAAATGAGGCTAAAGAATACAATGCTGATATGATTGTTATAGGTACCCATGGTAGAACGGGGCTTGAGCATGTTCTATTTGGTAGCACAGCTGAAAAAGTGGTTAGAAAAGCCCCATGTCCTGTTTTAACTGTAAAACCTAAAAATTTTAAATTTGTTATGCCTTAGGAGTGTAGTTATGCCTTTACTACGAATCGAACTATGGGCTGGAAAAAGTAAAGAGTTAAAAGATGCTATAGCCAGAGATATTACCGATGTTATGGTAAAACATTTAAATTGTCCTCCTGAGGGAGTTACCATAGTTTTTGATGAAAGATCGAAAGCCGATTGGTTCACGGCAGGTAAAAGTCACGAAGATCTGCATAAAGATAAATAGCAGATGTGGCTACCTTACTTATAGGTAGCCACGATTCTATATTAAATATATTTACTTATATCCCTTACAGCACCAGTGGAAGCGCTTGTGGTGAATATTGAATAAGCTTTGAGGGCTTCAGATATTACCCTTTGGCGATTTTTAGGTCTGAATCCACCATTTTTGAGTATATCTTCTCTTCTTTTATTCAATTCATTATCAGTGATATCGATTTTTATTAATCTGTTAGGGATATCAATAACTATCCTATCGCCATCATTTATTAATCCTATATTACCACCTTCTGCTGCTTCTGGTGATACATGACCTATGGATAAGCCTGAAGTACCACCAGAAAACCTTCCATCGGTTATTAAAGCACATACCTTACCCAAACCTTTAGATTTTAGATAGCTTGTGGGATAAAGCATCTCCTGCATACCTGGGCCACCTTTAGGTCCCTCATATCTTATTATAACAACATCACCAGGTTTTATTTTATCAGACAAAATAGCATCCACGGCATCATCTTGACTTTCAAAAACTTTTGCAACTCCTGTAAATTTTAATATCGATTCATCTACTCCTGCAGTTTTCACGATACATCCATCTGGTGCTAAATTACCGTATAAAACAGCTAAACCTCCATCTTTGCTATAGGCATTTTCATAGTTCCTTATACAACCAGTTTTTCTGTCTATGTCCAATTCCCATTTTTTATTCTGTGAGAATGGTTCAAGGGTTGGAATATTACCAGGTGCTGCAGTAAATAGATCTACTGCTTCTGGATCACCATTTAAAATGTCCCATTTTTTTATTGCATCCCCCATATTGTTAGAATGGACAGTCTTACAATTTCTATGTATTAGACCTATCCTATCCAATTCTGCCAATATGCCAAAGATCCCACCGGCTCTATGCACGTCTTCCATATGATATTTATCTGTTGATGGAGCTACCTTACATAGATGTGGTACCTTTCTTGACAATCTATCGATATCTTGCATGGTAAATTTTACTTTTGCTTCGTGAGCTATTGCTAAAAGGTGTAGAACTGTATTGGTGGAGCCTCCCATAGCTATATCAAGAGCCATTGCATTTTCAAAAGCTTCAAATGTTGCAATGGATCTTGGAAGGATTGAGGTATCATTATCTTCATAGTATAATTTACACAGTTCCACAATTCTATGGGCAGCTTTTATAAACAATTCTTTTCTTTTAACATGTGTTGCAAGAGTTGTTCCGTTACCGGGTAAGGCAAGACCTAATGCTTCAGATAGGCAATTCATCGAGTTTGCTGTAAACATACCGGAGCACGAACCACATGTAGGGCATGCAGATCTTTCTATTGTAAGTATCTCATCATCCTTATATTTACTATCTGCTGCTGCCACCATTGCATCAACTAAATCCAATTTTTTCTTCTCGCCATGAATTACGGTTTTCCCTGCCTCCATAGGCCCACCAGAGACTATTATTGTTGGGATGTTGAGTCTCATTGCAGCCATTAACATCCCTGGAGTGATTTTATCGCAGTTTGTAATACAGACCATTGCATCTACACAATGGGCATTCATCATGTATTCAATAGAATCAGCAATCAGTTCCCTCGAAGGCAAACTATAAAGCATCCCTGTATGTCCCATGGCTATACCATCATCTATAGCAATCGTGTTCATCTCTTTAGCAATACCACCAGCTTTTTCTATCTCATCAACCATCATTTTACCGATCTCTCTTAAGTGCACATGACCGGGTACGAATTGGGTAAACGAATTTACCACAGCAATTATAGGTTTTTTATTGAAATCTTCCTCTTTTACTCCTGTAGCTCGCCAGAGTGCCCTGGCACCTGCCATATTTCTTCCAAATGTGGATGTATGGGATCTGTATTTTGGCATAATCTACCTCCTTATTAGCTTTAAAAAAATATAAGTAATCCATCGATTTGTCAATAAATTTTAGTTTAAATTTATTGAGTTAAGGTGTTGATATAAAATTCTTGAATAAAAAAACTTGAAAGATATAAAATAAAATAGTAAATTTAGCATGTATAAAACTTTGAAGGTGGAGGTAATGAAGAGATATTTTATAACAGTAAAAGGCAGGGTGCAAAAAGTTGGCTTCAGGGCTTTTGTCATGGATGCTGCCATTAGATTTGGTTTAAAAGGGTATACAAAGAACTTATTAAATGGTGATGTATTTATAGATGTGGTGGGTGATAAAGATAAAATAGATTGTTTTATAGAAGAGGTCAAAAAGGGGCCTGCCCTTGCAATAGTAAAAGATCTGGTCATTGAAGAGCAGTCAGATTTTGGATCGTACAGAGATTTTAGTATTAGATATTAGGTGATGATATAGATAAGTTAGTCTACACCATCGGATTAGCATCATATATAGGTTTTAAAATTATTCCTCTATATATCAATGTATTATTGGGCTTTATCGCATCAAGGTTTTTAAATGTTCGTAAAGATTCCATTGCAGCTATTTTAATCTACATAATAGGTCCTGTGGTTTTTTTTAATGCATCTTATAAGGTAAATATAGTCAAAAGCATTATTATAACCCCTTTAATTATTCTTTTAATTGGTTTTTTACTTGCTACCGCTACTTATAAGATTGGTAAAATCTATTTTAAGGATAACACATTAAATATTTTAGGTTTTTCTGCTGGTACTGGCAATACAGGTTATTTTGGAATTCCGCTTGCATTTATGCTTTTCGATGAAAGATTGGCTAATATGTATGTTTTTGCTGTTTTGGGGTCACTTATTTATGAAAGTACGATAGGTTTCTTTATTATTGCCAAAGGGAATTATTCTGTAAAAGAGAGTTTTATTAGGGTAATTAAGTTACCTGCTATATATGCCATGATACTGGGGCTTATCTTGAATATTTCAGGTGTTAAATTATCTGGTGATATGATGAACTATTTGGATTACTTTAAAGGTGCTTATGCAATTCTTGGGATGATGATGATCGGTATGAGCTTATCAGGTGTTAGTAAAGTTATGTTTGATAAACTGTTTATTGTTACTGCTTTAACTATAAAGTTTATAATTTTCCCTGCAATTGTTATTATCATCATAAAATTGGATAAACTTTTTTTTAATTTGTTGAGTCTTGAAACTCAGAAACTGCTTTTTCTTTTCTCCATACCACCAATGGCTGGTAATGTTGTGGCGATAGCCTCATTACTAAAATCAAATCCTGAAAAAGCTGCCATTGCTGTGCTTATAAGTACCTTTCTCTCTATATTTACAATTCCGACTATGGTTGCCTATTTCATGCCTTAACTTAATGTTATACAACTTCCATTACATTTATACCTGTGTCCACAAATGCTCTATTTCTACCTTTTTCTTTAGCCATATATAGCAGTTGATCTGCCTTTTTGATATACTCATCAATCTTTTCAAAATATAGATTGCAATATTTTACTCCGATACTTGCGGTGTATCTGATGGTAAATTCTCCATATTTTACTTCAGATTTTCTCAAAGTTTCCAATATCTTTCTAGTTAATGATATGCTATTTTCCTCATTTATATGTTGTAGAATTACGATTAATTCTTCGCCACCAAATCTACCTACGTAATCTGTTTTTCTCAAACTTTCCTTAACTCTATTGGCAAAATCGATTATTACCATGTCTCCAGCATCATGCCCATATGTATCATTTATCGATTTGAACTTATCTATATCCATTATCATGATTGTAAAATTGTGGTCATAACGTTTGAAATTATAGTTTAGCATAGTAAGCTGTTCTAATATAAATCTTCGGTTATAAAGCCCTGTGAGTGGGTCGGTGGTGGCAAGTTTGTATAGTTCTGTGTTGATACTTTCAAGGTAATCGTAAAGTTTCTTGGTTCTGATGTTGGTGGTTAC